>SBHJ01000116.1 GCA_006226465.1 Alphaproteobacteria bacterium
CGCCCGCGCTGGCGGACCATCATGGCGAGAAGCCTGCCACTGAATCGGCCCGGCAGGCGCAAAGCGAGCATGACAAACTGTTCGAGCTGTTCGCAGATTCGGACAAGCGCAACCTCGAACTCAACCCGATTTCGCGCCTGTTTCGCGGGGATGACAGCAATGCCGGGCGGCTGGGCGATTACCTGACCGATGCGCGGTTCATTGCCGGGCGCACCGATACGCAGCTCAACCTCGCCCTGCTCGCGCTGATCGATCGCAGCAAATTGAGTGAGACAGACCAACTGGCCTACGATGTTTTCAAGTATGACCAGGAAGGTTCGCTCAGGCGCGATAGCGATGAAATCCGGGCGCTGACCGAAGTTCGCCCCGTCGATCACTTCAGCGGTTTTCACACCTTTTACCCTGATTTTGCCAGCGGCAGGGGCGCGGCGCCATTCAAGACATTGGCCAACTACGATGATAACCTCAGCCGCCACGATGACTATATCGCCATTACCGATCGTGCGATCGGCAAGTTCCGCGAAGGCATGAAAAGCGGTGTGCTCGAAACCAAGCTGACCATCGGCATCGTGGTGCAGCAACTCACAACCCAACTCGACATCCCCATCGAGGATTCGCAGTTCATGGGACCGACGAAACAGTTTCCGGAAGATTTCTCGGATGCGGACAAGGCCCGGCTGACGGCTGCCTATGAGGCCAAGACCCGCGAAATCTACGCTGTGCATGAGCGGCTGCGCAATTTCCTGCGTGACGAATACCTTCCGGTCGCGCGCGAAGAGATTGGCCTGAGCCAGATGAAGGGCGGCGACAAACTCTATCGAATGATGATCGAGGACACGACCACCCTGCCGCTGACGGCGGACTACCTGCACAACCTTGGCCTAAGCGAAGTCGCGCGGATCAAGGGCGATCTGGAACAGATCCGCGAAGAAGTCGGCTTCGATGGGACGCTGGGCGAATTCTTCGATTACGTTCGCACCGATGCGAAATTCAAGCCGGCGAGCCGCGAGGCGCTGACCCAGAGCTATTACGATATCGGCAAGCAGGTTGATGAAAAGATCGGCGACTACTTCTCGCTGCTGCCCAAGTCCGAATTGAAGATCGAACCCTATGATCCGTCGATCGAACAGTTCCAGGCGGGCGGCTCTTACCAGTCGGGCGCTCCCGATGGTTCGCGTCCGGGCAAATTCTTCTTCAACGCCTATGACCTGCCCAGCCGCCTGACGACCGGCAATGTCACTCTCTACCTGCACGAAGGTGCGCCTGGGCATCACTTCCAGATCAGCCTGGCGCAGGAAAATACGGACCTGCCCGCGTTCATGCGGTTCGGCGGGACCACTTCATTCGTCGAAGGCTGGGCGCTTTATGCGGAGACGCTGGGTTACGAGATGGGATTCTACAAGGATCCGTGGAATCGCTATGGCACGCTGCAGGACGAACAGCTGCGGGCGATGCGCCTGGTGGTCGATTCAGGCATCCATGCCAAGGGCTGGACCCGTGACCAGGCGATCGATTTCATGCTCGAAAATTCGGGCATGACCCGCACCGAGGTGGTCGCCGAGGTCGATCGCTACATCGCCATTCCCAGCCAGGCGCTGGCTTACAAGGTTGGGGCGCTCAAGATCCAGGAGCTGCGCAAGCGCGCGCAGGATGCCCTGGGCAAGAAGTTCGACATCAAGGCCTTCCATGCCCAGGTTTTGAACACCGGTGGCTTGCCGCTGGCGGTGCTGGAACAGAAGATCGATCGCTGGATTTCGGCGCAGAAGGGTAACTGACGCTACGGCTCGCTTGCGCTCCCACCCATCGCTGGACAAGCGGTGGGTGGCGGCGCACACTCCCCCTAAAAGAGGGGAGAGAGTCGATGGCGAAGGGTTCCAGTTTCGCGGCCAGGTGGCGCAACTTGGCGATGGCAGGGGCTGCGCTCGGCCTGCTGGCAACTCCAGCGGGAGCCGACACGCCCGAACGACGGCAGGCGCTGTTCGGCGATGTCCACGTTCACACCAAATATTCCTTCGATGCCTATATCTTCGGGATCCGGGCGACGCCCGACGATGCCTATCGCTATGCCCGCGGCGAAACGATCCGCCACATGGCCGGCTATGACATCAAGCTGAAGGGCGGAGCGCTCGATTTCTACGCGGTAACCGATCATTCCGAATATATCGGTGTGCTGCCGGCGATGGACGATCCCAACAGCCCGATGTCGCTGATCGAATATGCCAAGGACATGTTTTCGACCGTGCGCGAGAAGATCGCGGAGGCTTTTGGCAAAGTCGCCGGCAGTTTGCGCGACGGAAAGCCATTGGCGGAAATCGACAACAAGGATGTCCAGCGCGCCACCTGGGCGGAAATCGGTGCCTCGACCGAGCGCTATTACAAGCCGGGCAAGTTCACCACTTTCCACGGCTATGAATACACTTCCGCACCCGGCTCGCAGAACCTGCACCGGATCGTTCTGTTCCGTGGCAGCAATGTTCCGAAATTGCCCTTCACTTCGCTCGATTCGAACAATCCGGAAGACATGTGGGACTGGCTCGACGGCTTGCGGGGCAAAGGGATCGAGGGGTTGGCGATCCCGCACAATTCCAACGTCTCCAATGGCCGGATGTTCGAGCTGAGCACTTTTTCGGGTGGGCCGATTACCGCCGAATATGCGGCGCAGCGCATGCGCAATGAACCGATTGTCGAGATGACTCAGGTCAAGGGCACGAGTGATACTCACCCTGCCCTGTCGCCCAATGACGAATGGGCCGATTTCGAGATCTACAATACTTTGCTTGGCACGACCGTGACCGGCAAGACTGACGGCAGCTATGTCAGGCAGGCTTTGCAGCGTGGTTTGACGCTCGAGAAGCAGCTGGGCGTCAACCCCTTCAAGTTCGGCCTGATCGGATCGTCGGACACGCACAATGGCGGCGGTCCACTCGACGAGGAAAGCTATTTCGGCAAGACTGGCGCGCTGGATGGGACGCCGGCCGGTCGCCGCGCAGTGGTTTATCCGGGTGACGAGGATCTTCAGGGAACTGCGGCAACACCATTTTACGAATGGAGCGCGGCGGGCCTGGCTGGTGTCTGGGCCGAGCAGAACAACCGCGAGGACATTTACGATGCCTTCCGGCGCAAGGAGACTTTCGCGACTTCGGGCACACGCATGAAGGTCCGGCTGTTTGCCGGCCATGGCTATCCCGCCGACATCTTCGGTCGCAACGATTTTGCCCGCTTGGCTTATCGTGGCGGTGTCCCGATGGGAGGGGACCTGATGATCGCTGGCAAGGGAGCGCCGACCTTCCTGGCGCAGGCGATCAAGGACCCGGACAGCGCCGGGCTCGAGCGCCTGCAGGTGATCCGCGGCTGGGTCGACGGCAAGGGCAAGCTCCAGGAACAGGTCTATGACATTGCGTGCGCAATGGGCGCGCCGGATGCGAAGACGCATCGTTGCCCTGCCACCAATTCGGGCATGGATACTTCGACTTGTGCGATTCCGGCCGGATATGGCGCGGCCCAGCTTACCGCGGCCTGGCGCGACCCTGATTTCGATTCCGGGCGGCGCGCCTTCTATTACCTGCGCGTGCTGGAGCGGCCGACCTGCAGGTGGAGCACGTGGGAGGCGAACCGGCTGGGTAAACCCGTGCGCCCTGGATTGCCGCTGACGATCCAGGAGCGCGGCTGGAGTTCGCCGATCTGGGTTGGCAGTTGACCAAAATTAGGGTAATCACCCTATATTGACCCAAATCAATGCGCGGATTGCAACTTATGGCGATTCGGCAAGGTGTGGGAAGGAGTGCCGAAATGAATGCGATGGAAGACGTGAGCAGCAAGGCCCAGGCGACGCATGTGGATGTGCTGATTGTCGGTGCGGGTATTTCCGGGATTGGCTCGGCCTATCACCTGCAGGATCAGTGCCCGGGCAAAACCTATGTCATCCTCGAGACCAAGGAGACCTTCGGCGGCACCTGGGAAACGCACAAATATCCCGGTGTTCGCTCTGACTCTGACCTCTACACATTCGGTTATCGTTTCAAGCCATGGGTCGGTGCGCCGATCGCCAGCGCGGATGAAATCCTCAAGTACATGGGCGAAGTGATCGAGGAAAACGGGATCGGGGAGCACATTCGCTATGGCCACCGGATCCGTACATGCGCCTTTTCACGCGATACCGATTTGTGGACGGTAACCGCCGAGCGCCTGGCCGATGGCGAGCTCGTGACCTTCACCTGCAACTTCCTGTGGATGTGCTCGGGCTATTACGATCACGAAAATCCCTACCTGCCGGATTGGAAGGGGCGGGCGGATTACAAAGGGCTGTTTGTCCATGCCCAGCTGTGGGATCCGGACATCGACTATGCCGGCAAGCGTATCCTGGTGATCGGATCGGGCGCCACGGCGGCAACGGTCATCCCCGAATTCGCCAAGACCGCAGCGCATGTGACCATGCTGCAGCGTTCGCCGACCTATTTCTTCTGCAGCGAGAACAAGAACGAGCTGGCCGATCGCCTGCGCGAAATCGGGATTGACGAGCCGACTATCCACCGTGTGGTGCGCGCGCAGATCATGTACGATCAGGACGTCTTTACCAAGCGCTGCCTATCGGAGCCAGACGTGGTTGTCGAAGAGCTTAAGGAGCTAGTTCGCGCATTCAGTGGCGATCCGGACTTCCAGTTCGAACCGCACTTCGCTCCGCGATACCGCCCGTGGCAACAACGGCTCGCCTTTTGTCCGGAGGGCGACATTTTCCAGGCGGTGGCAGCGGGCAAGGTCAGCGCGGTGACCGACACGATCGACCACTTCACCGAAAAGGGGGTGGTAACCTCTTCGGGCCAGGAGATCGAGGCGGATATTATCGTCGCCGCCACCGGCTTTCAGATGTCGATGATGAGCGACATGAAAGTCTCAGTTGACGGCAAGCAAGTGGATTGGCACGACACGATCAATTATCGCGGGATGATGTTCACCGGCGTTCCCAACCTTGTCTGGGTGATGGGGTATTGGCGGGCCAGCTGGACCTTGAGAGTCGATATGCTGGGCGACTTCGTCTGTAATTTGCTCAAGCACATGGATGCAATCGGTGCGAGCAGGGTCGAAGTTGCCGTCCCGACCGCAGATATGGGAATGGAACTTCGCCCGTGGATCGAGGCGGATAATTTCAATCCCGGCTATATCACGCGGGGCCTTGGCAAGATGCCGAAGGCCGGGAATAAGCCAGAATGGCGCCACAACCAGGATTACTGGGCCGAGCGGAACGAAATTCCCAATACCGATCTCGACAGCCCTGAATTTGTATATTCAGGTGCAAATGTTAGCCAAGCCAGCGAAACCGAACTGGCCTGACGCTTTGCACCCGGCTAGGCTGCTGGCAGGGGAGAGAAACCGATGGATAATCTGACCGATATGACCGGCTGGACGGCGCTCACGCTCGGCCTGTTCACCCTGTTTGCCGCGATCGGCGCCTTCCGCAAGCCGGGCGTGTGGCAGCAGGTGGTCAAGGAGATTGAGAATTCGCCGGCGTTGCAATTGATCAGCGGCATGCTGGAACTGGTCACCGGCGTGGCGGTGTGGCTGCTCAATCCGTGGATTCCGGCGGACATACTTACCTGCATCATGAAATCGCTCGGTGCAGCCATGGTGATCGAGGCGCTGTTCGTGATCGGATTTTCGGATCTCTATTTCCACTTCTGGCTGCGCAACCTTTCGCACATGCACCGCGGTTGGTCGGTGGTGACGCTGGTGTGCGGGGCGGCGCTGACCGCTGCCGCAATGATGCGCTTCTGATCGCGCTTTGGCCGGCGTTTCGCGGACCCAACTCAATCCCAGGAGATCGTTTGCGCGCGGTTCTTCATCGCGGCGATGAAGGCGCGTGTCGCGGCCGAGCCGGAGCGTGACGGATCGAACACCAGGCTTACCGGAACGGGACTGACCGGTTCGGGCTTCAGAACTTCGATCAATCGCCCTTCAGCCAGCGCATCGGCAACCTGGTATGAAAAGAAGTTGGCGAGCCCTACGCCGGCCTCGGCAGCGGCGAGCGCCGCAGCCACGGTGTTGACGCGCAACCTGCGGCGGCGGCCCACTGGTTCCGATTGCCCTGCGAAGCGCCATTCGCTCGATCCGCGCGGGCCGGTCGAGGCGATCAGGTCATGTTTGCCCAGGTCCGCCGGGCATTCGGGAACGCCGCGCCGCGCAAGGTAGGCCGGACTCGCTGCGATCACCTGACGCACGCTTCCGATCTGGATCGCCCGCAGCGCCGAATCCGCCAAGGCCCCGATCCGCACTGCCACATCGATTCCTTCCTCGACCAGCCTGACGTTGCGGTCGATCAGCAGCAGGCGCACATCGAGCTGCGGGTATCGTGAAAGCAGATCGGCGATGGTCGGGGCGACATGGATCTGTCCGAAGGTGATCGGTGCAGTGATCGCCAGTTCGCCCTGCGGTTCGGCCAGCGCGCCGGTGGTGGTGCGTTCGGTTTCGGCCAGGTCACGCAGGATCCGTTCGATCTGGGGCAGCAATCCGGCCCCTTCTGCTGTCAGGGACACGGCGCGGGTACTGCGCTGGAACAGCCGTACGCCCAGATGGTCCTCCAGCGCGGCGATCCCGCGCGTCATCCCCTGCGGGGATATTCCCAATTCCCGGGCGGCACCGGTGAAGCTGCCTATGCGGGCAACTTCTATGAACATTCGATAGGCCGAAAGACGATCCATATTATTCCAAAAATAGAAATTATCATTACCATAAATAGAGTATTATCATCGTAAGAGGAATCGCTAATTTTCGGCCTGTAGGCAGATGGGGCTCCGCCAGCGGTGGAAGACCGGTGCGCAGGAGATTTCATGGCACGCAATTACGTCCACACATTGTTCAGTGACGCGGCCCGTGCGATGCAGGAAATCGACGGCTCGCGCGAGGCCTATGCCCGGATGGAAGCGGATGCCGATGGAATTCCCGACCAGCTGACAGTACGGGAAGCGGAGTTTATCGAAGCGCGCGACAGTTTCTATATGGCGACAGTAACGCCCGACGGCTGGCCCTATGTCCAGCATCGCGGCGGACCCGCCGGTTTCCTGAAACTGATCGGAGGCAATCGGCTGGGCTTTGCCGATTATCGCGGCAATCGCCAGCATGTCACCACCACCAATCTCGCCGCCGAACCGCGCCTCTCGCTGTTCCTGGTCGATTATCCCAATCGCCGCCGCCTGAAGATTTTGGGGCGCGGCAGCGTCGTTTTCGCAAAGGACGACCCCGCTTTGCTCGCAGCACTGATGCCGCAGGGATACGGCGCCGTGGGTGAGCGCGCCTATGTTGTCGATGTGATCGGGTTTGACTGGAACTGCCCGCAGCACATCACCCCGCGCTTCTCCGAACCCGAATTCGCCGCAAGCATCCGTCCGCTCGCGGATGAAAATGCACGATTGCGCGCCGAACTGGCGCTGCTTCGCTCGAAACCCTGACTACACCCTTGAAAGGACCAAGAATGACTGACCAAGCCCTGACCCGTGGCGCGCACCATATCGGACTCGCCGTGCCTGATCTTGACGCGGCACGTGCCTTCTTCTGCGAAGCACTGGGCTATAACGCGGTTGGGGACGTGCCCGACTATCCTGCGGTGTTCGTTTCGGACGGCACCACCCTGATCACGCTGTGGCAGGTGCAGGATCCCACGACGGCCATTGCGTTCGACCGGCGCAAGAATGTCGGCCTGCACCATCTGGCCCTGGCGGTGGCAGACGAAGCGGCGCTGGAATTGGTCCATGGCCGCGTTCGGGATTGGCCGGGCGTGTCTATCGAGTTTGCCCCGGAGCCGATCCGGGCCGGATCGCAAGTGAAACATTTCATCTGCGCCATCCCGGGCGGAATCCGGGTCGAATTCGCCACTCCCTTCGGCTGATCCAGCGATGGAGCCGCGTCCCCCCGTCCCGCCGTTCGATGCCAATTCCGCCGCCAAGAAGGTTCGGGCGGCGGAGGATGCCTGGAACAGCCGCAATCCCGCGCGGGTTGCGCTCGCCTATTCTCCCGACAGTTGCTGGCGCAACCGCGACGAATTCCTGACTGGCCGCGCGCAGATCGAAGCTTTCCTGACCCGCAAGTGGGAACGCGAGCTCGACTATCGCCTGATCAAGGGGCTGTGGGCCTTTTCCGACAACCGGATTGCGGTGCGTTTTGCCTATGAATGGCACGATAGCTCCGGCCAGTGGTGGCGCAGCTATGGCAACGAGAATTGGGAGTTCGACCAGAGCGGCTACATGGCGCGACGGATCGCAAGCATCAACGATCTTGTGATCGAACCTGGTGAACGCCTGTTCCGCTGGCCAATCGGGCCACGTCCGCTGGGCCATCCGGGTCTGAAGGAATTGTCGCTCTAATTGATCGGCTGAGGCTGGCGCGGCGCACGGAGCAAGGCTGCAAGCCTGGCCTGCCCGCGTGACGTTACGTCACCATGGACAAGGCCCTTGCCCGCAGCCAATAGCATGCGAATGAGCGACAAGAATGTGTGGTGGAGCGGTAAGCTCCCCTCGATCGAGGATATGACCGCTGGCGGGGCAACGAGCATGCCCGGCTTCCTGGGGATCGAGTTTACCGATGTCGGCCCGGCGCATGTTACTGCGCGCATGCCGGTGAGCGATCGGACGCGGCAGCCGTTCGGTCGAATCCACGGTGGCGCCTCGGTAGTGCTGGCCGAAACCGTCGGTTCGGTTGCGGCCAGCTTCGCGCTTGACCGTTCAAAATTTGTTGCGGTGGGGATGGAGATCAACGCCAACCATGTGCGGCCGGCCTATGATGGCTATGTCCACGCTACGGCGACGCCAGAGAACATCGGGCGCACGACGCAGATCTGGTCGATCCGCATCACCGACGATGCGGGCAAGTTGGTGTGCATTTCGCGCATCACCATGGCGGTGATCCCGCGCGATCGCGGCATCAAAAATTAGTCATTCGAAGTTCGCAGCCAGCGTTTCGAAGCCGGCAGCGAAATCCTGCTTGAATTCCTGCACCACCTGCCCTGCGGAACTGATCTCGCGCACCAGCCCTACGCCTTGTCCCACGAAGTAAGAGCATAGTTCCTGGGCCTGGGCATTGCCATTGATCGCAGCATTGTCGATCGCGCGCAGCACCGGTTCGCTCAGCAGGCCCATCAGCGGCATGGGGAGCGCCGGGAGGCCCGCTGTTTCCCATTGCGCGTGCCAGCCGCTGCGCAGCTGGCGGCTGAACTTGCCGGTGCGGTGCTTCGAACGGATCGTGTCGCGGCTGGTGGCTGTGACCATTTTCTCGCGGAACACCTGGGTGGCTTCGCTTTCGACCGTTGCCAGCCACACGCTGCCGCACCATACGCCCGCCGCGCCCATCGCCATCATACCGGCCATCTGCCGCCCGTTCATGATCCCGCCGGCCGCAAGGACGGGAATGTCCGCCCCGGCTTGCTCGATCGCCTGCAGCACTTCCGGGATCAGCACCACCGTGCTCACTTCGCCGCAATGGCCGCCGCCTTCGCCGCCCTGGGCCACGATAATATCGACCCCGGCCTCGATCTGCTTCAGCGCGTGCTCCTTGGCACCGACCAAGGCTGCGACAGGGATGCCATGCTTCTTGCCGGCCGCGATCATTTCGGGCGGAGCGGTGCCCAGCGCATTGGCCATCAATCGTACCGGATGACCCAGCGCCACTTCGAGCAGTTCGTGCCCCAATGAGGTGTTGGGCCGCTGCGTGCCGCCATAGGGGGTGGCATATTCCTCGGCGATCCCCGCATCGCGCAGGATCTGCCGGGTCATGTCGCGATATTGCATCGGGATCGCGGCGACGATGTCATCCGCCGAAACCTCGAAGCCGACCGCCTGTATCTCGGGGATCAGCACATCGATGCCATAGGGTTTTCCGTCGATATGATCGTCGATCCACCTCAGCTCCATTTCGAGCTGCTCGGGGGTGAAGCGCACCGCGCCCATCACGCCAAAGCCGCCCGCGCGGCTGACCGCCGCCACTACGTCACGGCAATGTGAAAAGGCGAACAGCGGAAATTCGCATCCCACCATTTCGGTCATACGGAATGCCATCTTGTTTCTCTCCTTCAGCCCCGCGTCTCGATCCGCACCGGCATTTCAGTAAAGCCATGCAGGAATGGGCTGGCAAGCCGTGTCGCCGCGCCTTGCGGTGAAATTCGCCAGTTCCGCACGATTATCTCCTCGATCAGAGTCCCGATCTGGATTTCGGCCAGCCGGGCGCCCACGCAGCGGTGGATGCCATGCCCGAAACTTAGGTGCCGACGGGCATTCTCGCGCGTGACATCGAAGCGGTCGGCACTGGGAAACACGCGCTCGTCGCGATTTGCGGAAATATACCACATCACGATCTTTTCGCCCTCGCCGATGCGATGCCCCAACAATTCGGTGTCGCGGGTTGCCGTCCGCCGCATATGGGTCACGGGTGACTGCCAGCGGATGATTTCCTGCGCTGCGTTGGGGATCTGCGTGCGATCGCCGTGCAGCAGGTCGAGCTGCTCGGGGAACAGGTCGAGCGCCTCGACCAGTCCGCTCATCGAATTGCGCGTCGTGTCGTTGCCGCCGACAATCAGCAAGGCGATATTGGCGATCCGTTCGAGCGGCTCCATGTTGCCCATCGCTTCGGAATGAACCATCCGGCTGAGCAGGTCGTCGGTTGGGGGCAACTGGCGCCGCGCTTCGAGCTCGATATCGAAGCGTTCGAGCATTTGCCCCATCTGGACGAAGAATTCGGCGAAATATTCTTCGTTGAGATTGTCTGCCGAGACCCCGCTGGCCCAGTCTGACCAGCGCTTGATGTCGCGCCATTCATCGTAAGGCATGTCGAACAGGATGCACAGCATGCCTAGCGTCATTGGGATCGAGACTCGCTCAACCCAGTCGAAGGTCTCGCCCACCGGCAACCCATCGAGCAGCTTTTTGCAGCGTTCGCGGACCTGCTCCTCGCGAGTCTTCATCTGGCTTGGGGCGAAGGCGGGGGCGATGACCTTGCGCTGGGCAGTGTGAATTGGCGGGTCCTGTGCGATGAAATTGGGGAAGGCGTTGTCGTTGACGTCATCGGCAATGGTGATGTTGCCGCGATCCCAGGCCGAGGACCAGGTCTCGTGGTCGAGCTCGATCTGCTGGATCAACTCGTGCGTCACGGCAGACCAGTAGGAACCGAACGGGCTTTCTTCGCGCCAACTGAGCGGGGCGGTGTGCCGCAGCTCGGCAAAGGGCGCATGCCAGCGGTTCTCGGTGTAGAGCGCATTATCGCTCAGATCGATCGGCGTGATCGGGCGCCTGTCCTGCACGACTGTGGCCATGGCTTTCTCCTACTCCCCGAGTATAGGTTGCATAACCGAACGAATCTGTCACGCATCATAAGGGTGCTAATTGGAAAGGGGGGAGGGAACGACCATGGCCACTACCGCACCGGCGATAGATCGCGAAGCTTTGCGCAGGAAATATGCCGAGGAGCGCGACAAGCGGCTGCGGGCCGATGGCAGCGCGCAATATGTCCGGCTGGAACGTGAATTCTCCGAACTGGCCGCCGATCCCTACACGCCGCGCACCGAGCGCGATCCGGTGACCGATCATGTTACCTTCGCCTTCATTGGCGGTGGCTTCGCCGGACTGGTGGTGGGGGCGCGGCTGAAGGAGGCCGGGATCACCGATTACCGGATTGTCGAGAAGGGTGGGGACTTTGGCGGGACCTGGTACTGGAACCGCTATCCCGGCGCGCAATGCGATACGGCGAGCATGATCTATATGCCGCTGCTCGAGGAAACCGGGCACATGCCGAGCGAGAAGTACGCGCATGCTCCGGAAATTCGCGACCATTGCTCGCGCATCGGTCGGCAATTTGGCCTCTATGAGAATGTGCTGTTCCATACTGCTGTGACGGATCTGGAATGGGATGAAGGCCGCAAGGCCTGGATTGTCAGAACCGATCGCGGCGACACCTTCACTGCCAAATATGTCGGCATGGCCACCGGGCCGTTGCACGTGGCCAAATTGCCCGGCCTGCCTGGAATCGATGAGTTTGAAGGCAAGTCGTTCCACACCAGCCGCTGGGACTATGGCTATACCGGCGGCACTCCGGAGGGCGCCCCGCTCGACCGATTGGCGGACAAGCGCGTTGCCATTATCGGCACCGGTGCAACGGCAGTGCAATGCGTGCCGCATGTGGCGAAGACTGCAAAGCAGCTGCTGGTCTTTCAGCGCACCCCCTCTTCGGTCGATGTACGCAACAATATCCCGATCGATCCGGACTGGTTTGCCGGTGTTGCCGAACCTGGCTGGCAAAAGAAGTGGCAAGAGAATTTCGTTGCCAACCTCGGGATTGGCTTTCCTGCTGAAGACCTGGTCGATGATGGCTGGACCGATCTGGGCAAGCGCATACGCGCACAGGTGATCGACATGCCGCCCGAGGAACGCACGCCGGACAACGTAATGGCGGCCTTTGAAGATGCGGATAATCAGAAGATGAGCGAAATCCGCGCCCGGGCCGAGGCAATCGTTGGCGGCGACACGGGCGAAAAGCTCAAGGCCTGGTATCGCCAGCTATGCAAGCGGCCCTGCTTCCATGACGAATATTTGCAGGCCTTCACACGTCCAAACACCGTACTTGTCGACACCGATGGCCAGGGAGTGGAGCGGATCACCAGGAAAGGTGTGGTCGCCAACGGCAGGGAATACGAGGTCGATTGCATCGTCTATGCTTCGGGTTTCGAAGTAACCAACGACTTCGTTTCGCGTTCGGGTTATGACGTGACCGGGCGCCAGGGTACGAAGCTGTCCGATTGCTGGAAGGATGGGATGCGATCGTTCCACGGGCTACACATCCACGGCTTCCCAAATTTGTTTTTCGTCCAGCAGAACCAGGCTGCGGGCTTCATTGCCAACTATCCTCATAACCTCGTCGATCACGCCGACACGGTCGCCTGCGTGGTGCGCCACGCCGAAATTGAAGGTTTTGCCGAGGTCGAACCGACCGCCGCAGCGCAGCAGGAGTGGGTCGATTTCCTGCTCAGCGGCCCCGGCGCACGGATCGGCAGCACCGAATGCACGCCCGGTTACTACAATAACGAAGGGCAGGGATACGGCGACCAGGCCGTGTTCACCACTGGCCACCCGGCAGGCGCGCAGGGATTCTTTACTCATATCGACGCCTGGAGGAAGGCGGGCGAATTCGCTGGTCTTGAGTTCAGGTGATGCCGCAGGGCTGCGGCATTGGGCTGGATTATCTGCAGCCGCTGGGCTAGACTTGGTGCATCCCCGGGGAGCGAGCTTTAGCTGAGAGGGGCAGGTTGCGCTGCCCGACCCGTCGAACCTGAACCGATTAGCATCGGCGGAGGGAGTGGGCGTGTGCTGCGTGACCTGCTTCCTCCTTTGCTGAAGAGAGGAGCGAGTCATGGCCGAGGTTTCGCAAATTCCCGCCTGGGTGGCGCTGTTCATGGGGCTTTACGCGCTGGGCGCGTCGATCGGCGAATTGCGCGTGCCCGGAAGCTGGGCGGCGATGCTCGACGATTTCGAGAACAAGCCTGGCCTGCAATTCCTCACTGGGATTGTGCTGATCGGGCTTGGCGCCGCGATCTATCTCACCAACCCCTGGAACCCGGCTGACTGGCTGGCGGTGGTCGTCACCGTGCTGGGCGGCGGGATGGCGCTCGAAGGCGTGGTGATGCTCGCCTTCGGCAAGCCCTACATGCATTTCGCCCGCAAGCTGCTTGGTCAGGTGAACCGCGGCTGGGCGTTATTCTCGGCAGCGATCGGAATAGCATTTATCGTCATCGCGCTGCAGCGTCTTTGATCCAATCCTCCTCATTTAACAGAAAGAAACACAATGGCTGACATCAACAGCAAGCTGGAAATCGGCGTGACCACCGGACCGATCCGCGGGAGCCGCAAGGTCCATGTCGGCGCGCGCACCGGCTCTGGCGTGCGCGTCGCCATGCGCGAGATCGACCTTGAGGGCGATGAGCCTTCGGTGCGGGTTTACGACACTTCGGGCCCCTACACCGACCCCGCCGCCAGTATCGATATCCAGGCGGGCCTTCCCGCGCTGCGGCGCGACTGGATCATGGCGCGCGGCGATGTCGAGACATACGATGCGCGTGACGTGAAGCCGGAGGATAACGGCCAGTTGGGGCCGGACCGTTCGGGCGGCGTCCCGGCATTCCCCAATGTCCATAAGCGCGTGCTGCGCGCCAAGCCGGGCATGAATGTCAGCCAGATGCACTATGCCCGCCGCGGGATCATCACGCCCGAGATGGAATATGTTGCCGAACGCGAGAACCTTGGCCGCGCGGCGCTCGCCCAAATGCCGGAAGGGCACAGCTGGGGTGCGGAAATTCCGCTCGAGATCACGCCCGAATTCGTGCGCGATGAAGTGGCGCGGGGCCGGGCGATCATCCCCAGCAACATCAACCACCCGGAAACCGAACCGATGGCGATCGGGCGCAACTTCCTGGTCAAGATCAATGCCAATATCGGCAATTCTGCCGTTGCTTCCGATGTTGCGAATGAAGTCGACAAGATGGTCTGGTCGATCCGTTGGGGCGCGGACACCGTCATGGACCTTTCAACCGGGCGCAACATCCATGACACGCGCGAATGGATCATTCGCAACTCGCCCGTCCCGATCGGCACCGTCCCGATCTACCAGGCGCTCGAAAAGGTCGGCGGCATTGCCGAGGAGCTGACCTGGGAGATTTTCCGCGATACGCTGATCGAGCAGGCCGAACAGGGCGTCGACTATTTCACGATCCATGCCGGTGTGCGCCTGCCCTATGTCCCGCTCGCCGCCAACCGCGTGACGGGGATCGTCAGCCGCGGCGGATCGATCATGGCGAAATGGTGCCTGGCGCATCACAAGGAGAGCTTCCTCTACGAACGCTTCGACGAGATCACCGAGATCATGAAGGCCTATGACATCGCCTATTCGCTGGGCGATGGCCTGCGTCCCGGCAGCATTGCCGACGCCAATGACGAAGCGCAATTCGCCGAGCTCTATACCCTGGGCGAGCTGACCCACCGCGCCTGGAAGCAGGATGTGCAGGTGATGATCGAAGGGCCCGGCCACGTGCCCATGCACAAGATCAAGGAGAACATGGACAAACAGCTGGAAGTGTGCGGCGAGGCGCCGTTCTACACGCTCGGGCCGCTCGTCACCGACATAGCCCCCGGCTATGACCACATCACCTCCGGCATCGGCGCGGCGCAGATCGCCTGGTACGGCACAGCGATGCTCTGTTACGTCACGCCCAAGGAACACCTCGGCCTGCCCGACCGTGACGATGTGAAGGTGGGCGTGGTGACCTATAAACTCGCCGCCCATGCCGCTGACCTCGCCAAAGGCCACCCGGCGGCGCAGGTGCGCGACGATGCGCTATCCAAGGCGCGGTTCGAATTCCGCTGGCGCGACCAGTTCAACCTCAGCCTCGATCCCGACACGGCTGAGCAATATCACGACCAGACCCTGCCCGCAGAAGGCGCCAAGACCGCGCATTTCTGTTCGATGTGCGGGCCAAAGTTCTGCAGCATGAAGATCAGCCAGGACGTGCGCGATTTCGCGGCAAGGCAGAACCAGGGCACCGACGGCTTCATCGCCAGCATGCAAAGCGGGGCCGAAGCCGCCGCTGCCAGCCGCGAGGCCGCGCTCAAGGGGATGGAAGAGATGGCCGAGAAGTACCGCGATGGCGGCGATCTCTACATGCCCGCGGATCCGGCCGAATGAGCCGCGCGGTCCTGGCATCGCTTGCCGCGCTGGCACTGTTCGCGCAGCCCGCACTGGCGCATGAGGATGAGGTGCAACGCGGCCCCGAAGCGGACCCCGTCTTTACCCCGTCCGACCTGCCATACCCTTTTTCTGCGGCGGTGCAGGTGGGCGACGTGCTCTATCTTTCGGGAGACGTTGGCGCGGACGAGAGCGGCACAGCGGTGGTTCCCGGCGGGATCGAGGCCGAGACGCATCGCCTGTTCGAGCGGATCGGCGCGACGCTGGCGCGGCACGGGCTCGGCTTTGACGATGTGTTCAAATGCACCGTCTTCCTCGCCGACATGTCCGAATGGCCCGCCTTCAACGCGATCTACGCCACGCATTTCGAGAGGGGGCGTTATCCGGCCCGCTCGGCGCTTGGCGTCAACGGGTTGGCGCTCGGCGCGCGGGTCGAGATGGAATGCTGGGCGTATAATCCGCGCGGCGAGTGAGGCAACTGTCGAGGAGCGGCGTGAGGGCGGGGGCAGGGCCGGGGGCCATTACGTTCCCGCAAAATATTATGTGCGTAGCCTTGTCGATGTCGATATGACTTCCTTTGGGGTGAACCCTTTTCTTGGGTGCACAATGGGGGAATATTGATGCAGCCTGCGCAACTGATCCGTCCGGCCACGCGCCATGTCCGAAATCGCGCTTTTGACAGCGCGGAATGGGACAATTTTCCCGTCCGCGCCGATGACATCATCATCTCCACCTATCCCAAATGCGGCACCACCTGGAC
>SBHJ01000017.1 GCA_006226465.1 Alphaproteobacteria bacterium
TCCTTCATGATCAGCAGGTCTTCCCCGTCGATCTTGACTTCGGTGCCGGACCACTTGCCGAACAGCACGCGGTCGCCGGCCTTGACGTCCATCGGGATGCGATCGCCGTCTTCGTCACGTGCGCCGTCGCCAACGGCAACGATTTCGCCTTCGCTGGGCTTTTCCTGGGCGCTGTCTGGGATGATGATACCGCCGGCAGTTTTCTGATCGGCTTCGATGCGACGTACCACAACGCGGTCGTGCAGCGGACGAAATGCCATATCGATGACCTTTCTACTAGGTTGAACTCTGAAGATTGGCACTCTCGGCATGAGAGTGCCAGCGGGGCGCAAATGGGGATGTGCGCCTGAAGAGTCAACCGCCGCGGTCGCAAAAAAAATGCGGCACCCTTCAGGTATGGCTCCAGGTCAGCCCCAATCGCTCGCGGCGGGTCCAGCGAGTGATGAGCAACAGCGCCGCAAAGATCAGGCCGGTTGCCAATCCGATCCAGATGCCAAGCCCCTGATATGGAGTGTAGAATCCCAGCCAAACGGCAACGCCATAGCCTGGCACCCAATAGCTGAAGATCGCGATGAACATCGGAACGCGCGTATCCTGCAATCCACGCAGCGCACCGGCTGCGACCGCCTGGATGCCATCGAACAATTGGAAGGCGGCGGCCACCAGCATGAATTGCTTGGCGAACTCGACCATTGCTCCGTTCGAGGCGAGCGACGGATCAACATAGATGCGCAGCAGCAAGTCCGGTGCTGTGATCATCAGCAAGGCGGTAAAGCACATGAAGGTCGCGCCCATGCCGATACCGGACCAGCCTGCGCGCCCGATCGCGATGTGGTCATCGGCGCCATAGTGATAGCCAACGCGGATCGTCGCAGCCTGGCTCACCCCGAATGGAACCTGAAAAGCCAGGGCGGCGATCTGCAGTGCAACCGTGTGTCCGGCCAGCTCCGAGGCTCCGATCCGGCCCATCAGGAAGGCCGCGCCGCTGAACAGGCCCGCTTCGGCAAGGATGATCACCATCACCGGGCTTCCGACCCGGATCAGGTCAAAGAAGCGGTGCCATTCCGGACGCCACCAATTTCCGAAAATGCGATAGCGGCGCAGCCGGCGGTCGCCAAAGATGGCCACGACATAACTAGCCAAGATGAACAGCGAAGTCGTGACGCTGGCCAGGGCAGAACCCTCCAGTCCCATGGCCGGGGCGCCCAGATTGCCGAACACAAAGGCGTAATTGGCAAGGACGCTGACCCCCAGCGCCAAGGCTGTGATGCTGGTGGCGAAGACGGGGCGGCCCAGCGCGGATACGAAGCTGCGCAGGACATTGGACATGACCATGGGCACCATCGCCCACAGGATGATCGCAAGGAAATCCCCGGCCCGCTCTGCCAGTTTCGGCTGTTGGCCGGTGGCGAGCATGATCTCTTCGCCAAAGGCGCAGATGACCATGCCGACCATACCTGACAGCACGGCCAGCCACAGACCCATGCGCACCGATCGCCGTACTTCGCGCACAGCATGGCGGCGGCGGCCCAGCTCTTCGGCCACCAAAGCGGCAACGATGCCGGTGAGGCCCGAGAAGGCCCACATAGTAAGGCCAAATATCGAGATGCCGAGCGATGACGCCGCCAATTCCAGTTCGCCCAATCGCGCGACGAAGATCACATCGACCGCGTGGACCAGCATCTGGAGCAGGTTCGCCAGCGCCAGCGGCCAGGCGAGCCGGAAGGTGGCGAGAATCTCGCTGCGCCAGCTGGTGTCGGCGTCGGTCAAGATATGGGCGCGGGTCATGGCCAGCCGGACCGGATAGGCGAAGGGGGGCCTTGCGCAAAGCACGAAGCATGGCCCGATTTGCATTTGCTATCGGGCTGCGGACTTGGTGCCACACATGCAAAAAGGGCGGCGCCTTGCGGCACCGCCCTTTCCGTTTGACCCGAAGGGTGCTTGGCGTCGTTTGACGCGCGCTCTTACTTGAGCTCGCCCCTTACTTGAGTTCGACCGTGCCGCCAGCAGCTTCGATCTTGCCCTTGATTTCTTCGGCTTCGGCCTTGTTGACGCCTTCCTTGAGAGCCTTCGGTGCGCTCTCGACCAGCGTCTTGGCTTCGGTCAGGCCCAGGCCGGTGATGGCGCGGACTTCCTTGATCACCTGGATCTTCTTGCCACCGTCGCCGGTGAGAATGACGTCGAATTCGGTCTTCTCTTCAGCAGCGGCGCCAGCGTCACCACCGCCAGCGGCGGGGGCAGCAACGGCAACAGCAGCGGCAGCGCTAACGCCCCACTCTTCTTCCAGTGCCTTGGCAAGCTCAGCGGCTTCCAGGACGGTCAGCTTCGACAGTTCTTCAACAAGCTTGGCGATATCAGCCATGATGTTTCACTCCAAAATTAGGCGGGGTGCCCAAATCGCGGCAGCCCCATGGATTTCGTATCTTCGCGTTGAACCTTATGCCGCTTCCTTGGCGCCATAAGCACCAAAGACACGGGCCAGCTTGGCAGCCGGGGCATTAACGACCTGGGCAACCTTGGTTGCCGGGGCGTTGATGAGACCCACGATCTTGCCGCGCAGTTCGTCGAGGCTGGGCATCGAGGCAAGCGCCCTGATCCCGGCTTCGTCGAGTACTTGCGTGCCCATCGATCCACCGACGATTTCCAGCTTGTCGTTCGACTTGGCGAAATCGACAGCAGCCTTGGCGGCTGCGACCGGGTCGGTCGACCAGGCCAGCGCGGTCGGGCCGTTGAGGTACTCCTCGAGCCCGACGTAATCGGTGTCCTTCAGGGCGAGCTTGGCGAGGCGGTTCTTCGCAACCTTGTAAGACGCACCGGCATCACGCATCTTCGCGCGCAGATCGGTGGACTGCGCCACCGACAGGCCGAGGTTGCGGGTGACAACCACCACGCCGACCTCGTTGAAGACTGCATTGAGCTGGGCGACCGCATCGGTTTTTTGCGAACGATCCATGCCATACTCCTTCACTATGACCGCTTGGGTGTTCCCTCACGGCCGGCTCACATTTGTCCGCACGAAGCCGCTGGCTCCTTGCGGGCTAGGTCCGTCGATAGGGAAGGAGGGAGCAGGGCCAATTATGGCGCATGCGAACGGAGCCGTTATGGCATCCGCAAGAATCTCGTTTCCCCGTCTAGGCTGGAAATTAAGACCGGCAAATTCCGGTCACCAACTGTCTCGGACGGATGACCTCCCGAAAGAGGTCGGGCGGGCCAATAACGAAACCCCGCGCATAGTCAAGCATTGTCATGGGTGTACG
>SBHJ01000194.1 GCA_006226465.1 Alphaproteobacteria bacterium
GTGGTGCTCGAGGTCGCAGGTTCGGGTTCGCAAGTCGTGTTCGATACAGAGCGGCTCAACGAATGTATGGCAGACGATGATCCGTCGATCGGTCTCGCCGGCCAGGTCGGTAGCCAGGTCAAGATCAGGGTCGGCGGCAGCTGGCTGCTGGCCAGCGTGCGTGACCAACGCAAGGATCGCCGCGCAGGTGGAGGCATTCTCGCCAATATCGACTTCCTGGGTGAGGGCGTGGAAGAGAAGCTCACTGGGCGCCTGCATGGTTTCCGGCGTGGTGTGACGCGCTATCCTGTCCCCGGTGCATTAATTTACCCTGCATCAACCGCCGATCTGAAGCAGGTCTATGCTAGCGATGGTCGCGCCAATGTCGAAATCGGCACGGTCTATCCTACCAAGGATATTCGTGCAGGTCTTTATATCGATGCAATGCTGGGTAAGCACTTCGCCCTGCTGGGATCGACCGGTACCGGTAAATCGACCAGTGCTGCGTTGATCCTCCATCGGATCTGCCAGGCCGCGCCCGATGGTCACATCGTGATGATCGACCCGCATGGCGAATATTCCGCCGCGTTCCGCCAGACCGGCATGATCCTCGACGTTTCAAACTTGCAGATGCCCTATTGGCTGATGAACTTCGAGGAGCACTGCGAAGTCTTGCTGACCAGCGATGGCAACGAGCGCCAGGTCGATGCCGATATCCTTGCCAAATGTCTGCTCAGGTCGCGCCAGAAGAACCGCTTGGCCGAACACATGGGCAAGATCACAGTGGATTCGCCGATCCCCTACCTGCTGTCAGATCTGTCGAATGCGATCCAGGACGAAATGGGCAAGCTCGACAAATCGACCACATCCGCTCCCTATATGCGGATCAAGAACAAGCTTGAGGAGATCAAGGGCGATCCGCGCTACCAGTTCATGTTCTCGGGAATGCTGGTGGGCGATACCATGGCCGAATTCATTGGGCGTGTATTCCGTATGCCCGGTGGCGGGAAACCGATATCGATCATCGACGTTTCGGGCGTGCCATCGGATATCACCTCTACCGTGGTGGCGGTGCTCAGCCGGCTGGTGTTCGATTTTGCGATCTGGGGTCGTGAGGAAAAGACCCGCCCGATCCTGCTGGTTTGCGAAGAGGCGCACCGTTACGTGCCCAACAGCGCGAACGAAGACGGGTCGTCGGTTGGACGCATCCTCAGCCGGATTGCCAAGGAAGGCCGTAAATACGGTATCTCGCTGGGCCTGATTACCCAGCGCCCGTCCGATCTTGCCGAAGGCGTACTGTCGCAGTGCGGCACGATCATTTCGATGCGCTTGAACAACGATCGCGACCAGGCTTTCGTGAAAGCCGCTATGCCCGAAGGCGCGCGCGGCTTCCTCGATTCGATACCGGCATTGCGCAACCGCGAATGCATCATTTGCGGTGAAGGTGTGGCGATCCCGATCCGCGTGGCTTTCGACAATCTCGAAGAGAACAAGAGGCCAGCATCGGAAGACCCGAGCTTTGTCGAGCTGTGGAACCAGCACGGCGGCGAGGAAGATACGGTCGAGCGCGTGGTTCAGCGCTGGCGCAGCCAGGGTTAAGGTCTGCGAGGCGAAGCCGAGCCAAAGCGCGACTGCGCGTCGCGCCTACTGGCGCGGAAGCCAAGTGAGCGGACGCGAACGCCGGCGCTTGAGGACATTTAAATCAAGTACCGCGCGTATCCCCATAGAGGTGGATATGCAGCCGGTCGGACAGGCGAAAGCCGTGCTCCAGGCATAGCGGGGCGAGCCAATCCATCCGGCTGCGTAAGGTCGGGCTGTCGGTACCTTCTGGCATCAGGAAAACGTGGCCCGGTTTGAAGCGGTATTGGCGTTGGAGCGCAACCACCTCTGCCACATCCTTCTCGCCCGCTACCACGAATTTGAAGAATGCGCGCGGATCGGTTGCGTAGGCGTCGAGCCGCTCCGGAATCAGCGCCTGCCGCGCATGATTGCCCGAATGTGCCAGCTTGGGGCTGACATTGTACTGATCGACCCGGATATCGAGTCGCGCTGGCGCAGGAACAGTGCCATTGGTCTCGATCTCGACCTGCATGTCAGGCAGATATTCCAGCAATTGCGCCAGCGCGCCGGCTTGCAGCAGCGGCTCTCCCCCGGTGATGACAAGGCGCTTTTGGCCAAGCGCGGAGATCCGTTCAGCTGTATCGGCAACAGATAGCGTCACCTGGTTTGCGCGACGTTCAAACGTCACGTCATCGCGATGCGCGTGATTGTCGCCCCCGGAATCATTGGCGAAATGCCATGTGTAGGCGGTGTCGCACCATTTGCAGGCGAGGTTGCAATTGCTCAACCGCACGAAGGCGACGGGCATACCCGCACTCGGGCCTTCGCCCTGCAGGCTGGCGAAAATCTCCGGCTCGTCGGGTGCCTGGGTGGCGAGGATCAGCGGCAATTCGATCGTCTAGATGTCGGTTGTTAGGTATGTACGCGGCTTGAAGCCAGCGATCCCGCCGTCGAGCAAATTGTCGAGCAAATCGCCCAATCCGTTTTCCATCCGCCAAGTGAGATAGCGAGCATAGTGCTCCGGCGATTCCCAGTCCTCAATCAGAGTGAAAGTCTCCGTTTCTGGATAGAGATACGTCTGGATCGAAATGCAACCATCGAATGCACGCGTATCCGGCAAAGCAGATCGCAGGGTAGCTTCCAATTCCTCGAATTTTCCCTTTGCTGCCGGAAATTCGGCGATGACTAGCGTCTTCATTGCGTTTCATCCCATTCCTGAATCCGCCGCAAATAGCACCCATTGCGAAACTGGGCCAATTGCAACTAAGCCAAACGTGCGAGGGCTGCGGTCAGCCGCTCGGCTTCGCCAGCATGATGCGCATGGTCGGCTCGGGCCTTTTCTACCGCTTCAGGCTTGGCGCGCTCGATGAAATTCGGGTTCGACAGCCGCCCCTCGAGCGACTTTGCTTCCTTGACTGATGCCTCCAGAGCCTTTTCGAGCCGTGCCTTTTCAGCTTCGATATCGATCACGCCTTCGAGCGGAATGATGAACACGTCCCCGCCCGCGGTCACCTGCATCGCAGGCCCGGCGGGCGCTTCGCCGATCGTCACCGGGGTTAGGCGCGCCATCCGTTCGATCGCGGCGCTGCTGCGCTCGATTGTGCGGCTTGCCACATCGGAGGCCTGAGGCAGGAAGGCTGCCAATTTCGCGCCGGGAGCAATGCCCAGTTCGTTTCTGGCGCTGCGGACATTGGTGGTAAGTTCGATCACCCAATC
>SBHJ01000182.1 GCA_006226465.1 Alphaproteobacteria bacterium
AATTCGCCGATGCATATCGGTTCGATTGTGATCTACAATCCGGTAACCGCGCCCGGCGGATTTGTTCGCTTCAAGGACATCCTCAATTTCTTCGAAAGCCGCATGCAGCTCTCGCGCACCATGCGGCAAAGGCTTGTGCGAGTGCCGTTCGACCTCGATTACCCTTACTGGATCGAGGATCCCGATTTCGATCTCGAATATCATGTCCGCCACCTGGCCCTGCCCAAGCCGGGTGATTGGCGGCAATTGTGCATCCAGGCCGCGCGCATATTCTCGCGCCCGCTCGATCTCGAGCGCCCGCCATGGGAATTCACCGTGGTCGAAGGGCTCGACAATATTCCCGGCATAGCCAAGGGCAGCTTCGCCATGGTCACCAAGGTCCACCATGCCGCGATCGACGGGATGAGCGGGATCGACCTGATGGAAGCGCTGCACACGCTCGATCCCAACGAGCCGCCACCCAGCAAGCCGGACAAATGGAAACCCGAAAAGGTTCCAAACGCGATCGAACTGCTGGGGAAGAGCTATTTCAACGCGGTCACCAATCCGCTCAAGCAGCTGGAAGTCGCGGCCAAGGCTGCTCCGGGGATCGCCAAGGCGATCAAGGGGCTCATTTCAAAGGACTTCAATCTCACCGGTGAGATGGTCGCGCCCAAAACGCGGTTCAACAGGGTCGTTTCTTCGCACCGAGTTGTCGAAGGCCGCAGCTTCAAGCTCAACGATATCAAGGCGATCCGCGCACTGGCGCCGGGCAGCAAGGTGAACGACGTTTTCCTGACGATCGTCGGCGGAGCCATGCGCAAATACCTGCTGTCAAAGAGCGACCTGCCCAAGAAGACATTGACCGCGATGGCACCGATCTCGGTCCGCTCGGGCGATGAGAAGGGTGATATGGGCAACCAGGTGGCCGCGATGATTGCCCCGCTCGGTACCCATATCGAGGATCCGGCCGAACGCCTGCGATATGTCCATTCGCAAACCACCAATTCCAAGGCGATGACCGACGCGCTGGGCGCGCGCAACATGACCGAGATCAGCAAGGTCAGCCCGGCGCTGTTCATGGCGCTGGGTGCGCAGCTTTATACGCGGCTGGGCCTCGCCAATCGCGGCCTCAGCGCACCGTTCTCGACCGTGGTAACCAATGTCCCGGGTCCGCCGATCCCGATCTATTCAACCGGGGCGCGGCTGGAAAGCATGATGGGCCTGCTGTGCCTGACCGATGGGTTGGGCCTGGGTCACGTGGTGCAAAGCTATTGCGACGAGGCGACGATCAGCTTCACCGCGTGCCGCGAATTGCTGCCCGACCCGGAATTTTATATCCAGTGCATCGAGGAAAGCTTCGGGGAATTGCTGGCAGCGGCGAAGAAGGCATCAGGCGAGCCTGCACCGAAGGCAAAGGCTGCACCAAAGGCCAAGCCGAAAGTGGCAACCAAGCCCGCTGCAAAGGCACCGGCGGCCAGGAAGTCCGCAGCGAAGAAGCCAGCCACCAAGACCAAGCCTGCAGCAAAGAAACCTGCGGCGAAGAAGCCTGCAGCCGGGAAACCTGCCGCCAAACCCAGAAAGCCGACACCCAAGAAGAAAGGGGCGCAATAGTGGCCACCATTGCCATGTCGAAAGACGAATACGATCTCGAAGCCAAGTTGAATGCCAAACCGCCGAGCCGGATCTGGACTTTGGCCGAGGGGCGCGCCTTGTTCGAACTGGGCGCATTCTACCTCAGCCGCGCTTGGCTGGCGCAATTGCCCAAGGGCGATGGGCATACGGTCAAGGTATTGCCCGGCTTCATGGCGACCAACAATTCGACCCTGCCGATGCGCAATCTGCTGCGCGATCTGGGTTATGACGCGCACGGCTGGGACAGCGGGCGCAATGTGCGGGTTGACCATGCCCTGCTGCATCGGCTCGAAAGCCAGCTGAAGCGCCTCAACGATGACAGCGGCCGCAAGGTCTCGCTGATCGGTTGGAGCCTTGGCGGTGTGCTGGCGCGCGAGCTGGCTAAACTTCACCCTGATCGCGTGCGGCTGGTGATTTCGCTGGGTAGCCCGATTTCGGATGACCGCAACCATACCAATGCCCGCAGGTTGTTCGAATTCTTCAACGGCAGGGATACCGAAATCGAACGCGAAGGCCGGTTTCAGGGTCTCAACATTGCGCCCCCGGTGCCAACCACATCGATCCTGACCAAGACAGACGGCATTGTGCATTGGCGCGGCTCGGTCCAGGGGCCGAGCCAGTCGCCGACCGAGAATATCGAGGTCTATGCCAGCCATTGCGGCTTGGGCGTTAACCCGTCGGTGATGATCGCGATCGCCGACAGGCTGGCGCAGGAAGAGGGCGATTGGTCTCCCTTCGAGCCGCACGCCGCGCAACAGTGGATGTTCCCGAGGACCGGCTTCTAGAACATTTTTCGCAGATCAAATCCCAAGTAGCGCCCGTTCGGATCGATGAGGTCCGGCTGGTAGCTTAGCGGTACATTGCCGTCACTATCGGTTACCCGGCGATGCGCGTCGAAAACATTGTCGGCGCGCAGGCTGATCCTGAAGTTCTTGAGCAAGCCCTGGTCTTGCTTGAACAGGCGCCCCAAGTCGGCGAAGACCCGCAGGTCCAGCTTGAGCAAATCGCCGAAATACAAGTCGGTGCTGCCGGGCATGCCGCTGCCATCGATCCGCGACTTGCCGCTGTATCTGCCCGAAAGCCGCACCCCGCGACCGTTGCGAAACACCCCAACTTCGAGGCTCGAAGTGTGGCGCGGCGTGGCGAAATCGCTCGTCGCATCGCCGCCGAGCAGGTCAAGCAAAGGGCCGCCTTCGGCGATCAGTACTGTATTGGCGAGCTCGATCGTGTGGGTCAGATTGGCGAAATAACGCCCCCGGCCATCGTCACCGCGCCCTCCGAATCCTGTGGGGGCACCTCCACCGCGACGTCCGGCCGGGGCGGTCGCAGGAGGTGGTCCACCCGGGCCACGTTGACCGATCTGCGATGGATCCATGCTGCAAACCCGCTTGCAGAACTGCTCTAACTTTTCGTGGTCGATCGTGCCGTCGACATCGCTAAGCCGCTCAACCATGCGGGCGGCACGCTGCGGATCGAAGTCCGGAAAATTCAGCGACAAATCCTCCCCACGCTGGACGGCTTCGACAAGCTGGATCAACACTTGTACGCCGTCATCGGCGCAAACTCGCCCGCGAAAACGCATGAATGCCGCGCGTTGCGCGTCGCTTGGCGGACCGCCGCGACCCTCTCCGCCCGG
>SBHJ01000079.1 GCA_006226465.1 Alphaproteobacteria bacterium
TCGCCGGTCAGCGCCAGTTCCATCGCAACCTTGTGCGGGATGAGGTCTGGCAACAGCATCAATCCGCCAGCACCGGCAGCAAGCCCGCGCTTGGCCTCTGGGATGCCAAATTTCGATCCACTGTTGGCGACAACGAGGTCGCAGGCGATCATCAGTTCGAGCCCGCCCGCAAGTGCATAGCCCTCGACTGCAGCGATCAGTGGCTTCTTGGGAGGGGCTTGGACCAGTCCGCCGAAGCCACGTCCTTCGATTGATGGCGATTCGCCGCGCAGGAAGCCCTTCAGATCCATACCCGAACAGAATGTGCCGCCCGCACCGGTCAATATGCCTACGCGAAGATTGTCATCGGCATCGAGTCGGTCGAGCGCTGCGGCGATTCCTTCGGCCGCTGCCTTGTTCATCGCATTCTTGGCTTCGGGCCGGTTGATGGTGATGACGAGTACGCCATCCTCCTCGCTGGTCAGCAGCTCATCGCTCATTGCGCATCCTCCAATTTCGTTTTGCAACTTGTCTTGCTCCCTTGCTGAACAAGGTTTACGCTTGCGTCAACCTGATTCCGTGTATGACAAAAGGATTCTCCATGGCCGAAGCTTATATCATCGACGCAGTCCGTACCCCGCGCGGGATTGGCAAGCAGGGCAAGGGTGCCTTGGCCGAGCAGCATCCGCAGCACCTCGCGGCCACGGTGCTTAAGGCGATCAAGGATCGCAACCATCTCGATACCTCGACGGTCGACGATGTGATCTGGTCGGTTTCCACCCAGGATGGGCTGCAAGCAGGCGACATGGGCCGCATGGCCTCGCTTGATGCAGGCTATGACATCACCTCCAGCGGCACAACGCTTGACCGGTTCTGCGGTGGTGGGATCACCAGCGTCAACCTGGCTGCCGCTCAGGTGATGAGCGGGATGGAGGACTGCATCGTCGCGGGCGGGACCGAGATGATGAGCCTTACTGCACAGATGTCGAAGGAAAAGATGCAGGCCGGGCTCAAGCCGCCGATGATGGGCGCTTACAACCAGCGCTTGCAAAAGGTGCATCCGCAAAGCCACCAGGGCATTTGCGGCGATGCGATCGCGACAATGGAGGGATTTACCCGCGAAGAACTGGATGAAGTTGGCTATCGCAGCCAACAGCGCGCTGCGGAGGCGATTGCGGCTGGGCACTTCGAAAAGTCAATCATTCCGGTGGTGGATGATGACGGTAACGTGCTGCTCGACCACGACGAATACCCGCGTCCGCAGACCACCCGCGAAGGGCTGGCGCAATTGGAGCCTGCCTTCACCAAGATCGCCGATGTGCCGCTCGATGCAAATGGCACCACCTTTCGCAGCCTGATCAACCAGAAATACCCCGACGTCGAAATCAAGAACTTCCACCATGCCGGCAACAGTTCGGGCGTGGTCGATGGTGCAGCGGCGGTATTGGTGACCAGTGCCGATTATGGCCGCAAGCATGGCTTGAAACCGCGGGCGCGGATCGTGGCGACCGCCAATATGGGCGATGATCCCACGCTGATGCTCAATGCCCCGGTCCCCGCGGCGAAGAAGGTTCTGGAGAAGGCCGGGCTGACCAAGGATGATATCGATCTTTACGAGATCAACGAGGCCTTTGCCGTGGTCGCCGCCAAGTTCGTACGTGACCTCGGGCTCGATTGGGACAAGGTCAATGTAAACGGCGGCTCGATTGCTCTGGGCCACCCGATTGGGGCTACCGGATCAATCCTTATCGGAACGGTGATCGACGAGCTGGAACGGCGTGGCGGCCGTTATGGCCTGGTAACGATGTGTGCGGCGGGTGGCATGGCACCCGCGATCATCGTCGAGCGTGTTGACGACTACGTAGAC
Source organism: Alphaproteobacteria bacterium (assembly GCA_006226465.1). Lineage (GTDB taxonomy): Bacteria > Pseudomonadota > Alphaproteobacteria > Sphingomonadales > Sphingomonadaceae > Erythrobacter. The sequence goes on from SBHJ01000079.1 coordinate 1,847, forward strand.
TAATCGTCCAATGTTCGATTTGAATGATCCAGCCGCGCTGGGGTTCGATCCGGATCGTCTGGCGCGCATCGCTCCGTTTCTGAGCGAGGCCTATGTCACGCCCGGCAAGCTGCCGATGGTGCAATTGCTGATCGCGCGCGATGGCAAGCCAGTGCACCACCTCAACCTTGGCACCATGGGCGAAGGTCGTGGGTCATTGCGCGAAGATGCGCTGTTCCGCATCGCATCGATGACCAAGCCGATCACCTCGATCGCCTTCATGCAGCTGGTCGAGCGCTGCAAGGTCGCGCTGGAAGATCCTGTTACGCGAGTATTTCCCGAGTTCGAGGGGTTGAGCGTTTATGCGGGCGGCGGCGGTTCGGTTCCCTTCGCTCCCGGACGCAAGGCGGCACCCATGCGGTTTGTTGACCTGATGACGCATATGTCTGGCTTCACCTACGGCCTGCAGAACCGCAACAACCTCGATGCGGTCTATCGCGAGCACAATTTCGATTTCGCACGTTCGCAAATGGAATCGGATGAATTCATCGCCAAACTTGCCGCGTTGCCGCTGCAATCCGATCCAGCAGTGCTTTGGAACTATTCTGTCTCGACCGATGTCCTGGGCGTTGCGGTAGAACGGATTTCAGGGCAGCGGTTGGGCAACTATTTCGCCGAGCATATCTTTGCGCCGCTTGGCATGGTGGATACGGCATTTGGTGTGGCGCCAGAAAACGCCGAGCGGTTGGTCGATGCCTATCAATACCAACCGGGGAGGGCGGCCAAGCTGATCGAACAAGGGCTGACCAGCCGACTCTTGTCGGACGGTTGTTTTGACAGCGGAGGTGGCGGGCTGGTCGGAACGCTGGCGGATTACCATCGCTTTTGCGCAATGCTGGTGAGGGGTGGTGAGCTGGACGGGGCGCGGATCGTTGCTCCGAAAACGCTTCACCTGATGACAAGCAATCATTTGCCCGGCGGGGCAGACTTGACCCAGCTGTCACAAAGCCTGTTCTCAGAAAGCCAGAACGCCGGGATTGGCTTTGGTCTGGGCTTTGCCTGCGTGATCGATCCCGCGAAGACGCTGATACCCACCAGCAAGGGCGAATTCTATTGGGGCGGGTTCCATTCGACTGCCTTTTTCGTCGATCCGGTTGAAGGCGTGACGATGGTGTTCATGACTCAGGTCAGCCCGTCGAGTTCCTACCCGGTTCGGCGACAGCTGAGGACCCTGATTTACTCAGCGCTCGTCGATAGCCGGGCATGAAACAAAAGGACGCAAAATGATCGCCGACAACACGCCCGTAATCATTGGGGTGGGGCAATATTCGGAGCGAGTGGGCGAACCGGGGTACGAGGCGCTGTCCTACATGGACCTCGGTGGCCGGGCGTTGGCCGCTGCAATCGCCGATAGCGGAGCCA
>SBHJ01000075.1 GCA_006226465.1 Alphaproteobacteria bacterium
CTACTGACAGGCGAGGCATTCCTCGTAATCGGTCTGGTCACCAGCAGCAGCGGCGAGCTCGAACTTCTGCGCGTCCGAAGTGTTGTCGGCTTCGACCCCGCCGGCAAACCCGGCGCGCTGCACAGATTTCGAACGCAGGTAGTAAAGCGACTTGATGCCCTTCTCCCACGCCTGGAAGTGCAGCATCATCAGGTCCCACTTGTCGACATCGGCCGGGATGAACAGGTTCAGGCTTTGCGCCTGGTCGACAAAGGGCGCGCGATCGGCCGCGAATTCGAGCAACCAGCGCTGGTCGATTTCGAAGCTGGTCTTGAAGGTCGCCTTTTCCTCGGACGTGAGGAAATCGAGGTGCTGGACACTGCCACCCTTCTCCAGGATCGAATTCCACACATTGGTCGAATCCTTGCTCTTCTCGCGCAGCAGCGCTTCGAGATAGGGATTCTTGACGATGAAGCTGCCCGACAGCGTCTTGTGGGTATAGATATTGGCCGGGATCGGCTCAATGCAGGCGCTGGCCCCGCCGCAGATGATCGAGATCGATGCGGTCGGCGCGATCGCCATCTTGCAGCTGAAACGCTCCATCGCGCCCATCTCTTCCGCATCGGGGCAGGCACCGCGTTCCTGGGCGAGCAACATCGAAGCCTCCGATGCCTTGCCCTGGATATGCTTGAACATCTTGAGGTTCCAGACCTTCGCCATCGGGCTTTCGAAACCGATGTTCTTCTGCTGGAGGAAGGAGTGGAAGCCCATCACGCCCAGGCCGACCGAACGTTCGCGGCTGGCCGAATATTTGGCGCGGGCCATTTCGTCGGGCGCACGGTCGATATAATCCTGCAGCACATTGTCGAGGAAGCGCATGACATCCTCGATGAAGCGCTTGTCGCCGTTCCACTCGTCCCACTTTTCAAGGTTGAGCGAGCTGAGGCAGCACACCGCGGTGCGATCATTGCCGAGATGGTCGCGGCCGGTAGGCAGGGTGATTTCAGCGCAGAGGTTCGAAGTCGAAACCTTCAGCCCCAGTTCGCGGTGATGCTTGGGCATCATCCGGTTCACCGTGTCCGAGAAGACGATATAGGGCTCGCCGGTCGCGAGGCGGGTTTCGACCAGTTTCTGGAACAGGCTGCGGGCATTGACCGTGCCGCGCACCGAGCCATCGCGCGGCGATTTCAGTTCGAATTCGTCGCCATTGCGCACAGCCTCCATGAAATCATCGGTTACCAGCACGCCGTGATGGAGGTTGAGCGCCTTGCGGTTGAAATCGCCCGAAGGCTTGCGGATTTCGAGGAACTCCTCGATCTCCGGATGCGAGATGTCGATGTAGCAAGCGGCCGAACCGCGCCGCAGCGATCCCTGCGAAATCGCCAGGGTCAGCGAATCCATCACGCGAACGAAGGGAATGATCCCGCTGGTCTTGCCGTTGAGGCCGACCGGCTCGCCGATCCCGCGGACATTGCCCCAATAGGTGCCGATGCCGCCGCCCTTTGACGCCAGCCAGACATTCTCGTTCCAGGTGCTGACGATCCCGTCGAGACTGTCTTCGACGCTGTTCAGATAGCAGCTGATCGGCAGGCCGCGCCCGGTGCCGCCATTGGAAAGCACAGGCGTTGCGGGCATGAACCACAGGTTCGAGATATAGTCGTAAAGTCGCTGCGCATGATCCTGGTCGTCGGCATAGGCATCGGCGACGCGCGCAAACAGATCCTGGTAATTTTCGCCCGGCAGCAAATAGCGATCGGTCAAGGTTTCCTTGCCGAATTCGGTCAGGTTGGCATCACGCGCTTCGTCGGTCTGGACTTCGAAGCGACGGTCCATCACCTTCTTGCTGTCGATATCGGCGGCGGCCTTGGCAACTTGCACCATGGCGCCGGCGAGCGCTTCACCCGCCTTTTCCGCGATCAGGTCTTCCGATCCCTTGTCTGCCTTTTCCATGCTCACTGCCTTGGGCGCCTTTGATGCAGCGGGCGAATCGGAGGCGGGCTTCGGTGCAGGCGGAGCAGTGCTCGCGCCCTCCAGATCCAGACCCATTGCCGCTTCGTCCCCTGTCCTGAATTCTGTCATTAGCCCCGCTCAATTCTTTCCGATGGTCCCGGCCGTTTTACTGCCGATGTTCCACATGTGTTCGACTCGGTGGAGCACCCCCACCTAGCAATTTTCGAGCTCGAACGGCGAATTAGTTTTCCCGTCTTTGCCCACAGCTCTCAGACAATTGCGACCTGCAAAGACCGACTCGCTTCCCCCACTCGCAGATATGGTGTCTGCGCGCCGAATAACTAGGTCTTGTAGGTGCCCCCGCGTCTGGAACCACTAGATAGTGAATCAGACCGGACTCTCACGCAAGAGGGTTAATCACGATAAACCACGTCAAACGGGGGATTACCGGCAATTGCAAAAATGCTGCAGCGCAGCGACGCGTGGGAAAAGCTGGACTGGCGAACTGCGCAACCCCAAAAATCAACTTTGAAAAAAATTTTTGCGGGCAAAAGTGCCTTGGCAGGGCTTTGAATCAAACGAATCGAGCCGCGCAACAATCGAATCCTGGATGGCCGCCCAAACCCCTATTTGCGGTAGGCCGAAAAACGAATCACGCGAAGCCGAACTGCAAAATGATTCTGACGGCGTTGGTAATTGACGTTCTGCAATCCAATGCAGTAATTTCTACCTGTCGAAGGCATGGCTGCGGCAATTGCGCCACGAAGAATCGCAAGCCGCACCGATGCAGGATCGCTCGATTGTGTTCCTCGTTTTCGGAGACCTGCCATGCACAGTCCCTTCACGCGATCGCTCTACCTTACCGATGGGGGGATCGAAACCGACCTGATCTTCAATCGCGGCTTCGACCTACCGCATTTTGCCTCGATCGAGCTGATGCGAACCGACCAAGGGCGTGAAGGACTCGCGACATATTTTCGCGAATATCTCGATCTGGCGGAACGGTCAGGCGCCGGCTTTCTGCTCGAAAGCCCGACCTGGCGCGCCAGCCCAGACTGGATCGAACCACTCGGCTATACCGAAGCGGAACTGGCGCAACTCAATCGTGCGGCGATTCGCCTGATGCACGGTCTGGCTGCGGAATATCGGCAGCGGGTTCCCCAAGTCCTGGTTAGTGGCTGCGTTGGACCGCGCGGCGACGGCTACGATCCGGGTGCGGCGATGACGGTTGCCGAGGCGCAGGCATATCACTCCTGGCAAATCGGCATCTTTGCCGAGGAGCAGGTCGATCTTGTCACCGCGATCACCATGAC
>SBHJ01000137.1 GCA_006226465.1 Alphaproteobacteria bacterium
ATCTGGTCGCGCTCCATGCTTTCGAACAGCGCCTTGAAGTTTCCTTCGCCGAAACCGTCATCGCCCTTGCGCTGGATGAACTCGAAGAAGACCGGGCCGACCTGCGCTTCGGCGAAGATCTGCAGCAACAGCCGCGGCGAGCCGCCTTCGGTCGTGCCGTCGAGCAGGATACCGCGCATCCGCAGTTCCTTGTCGTTCTCGCCGTGGTTCGGCAGGCGCTCGTCGAGCATCTCGTAATAGGTTTCGGGCGGCGCGGTCATGAACGGCACGCCGAGCTTCTTCAGGCGGTCCCATGCGGCGATGAGGTCGTCGCAGATCAGCGCGATATGCTGGATGCCCTCACCGTTGAACTGGCGCAGGAACTCCTCGATCTGGCCCTTGCCGCCTTCGCCCTCTTCGTTGAGCGGAATGCGGATCTTGCCGTCGGGCGCGGTGAGCGCCTTGGACGTCAGGCCAGTGTATTCGCCCTTGATGTCGAAGAAGCGGATTTCCTGGAAGTTGAACAGCGTCTCGTAATAGTCCGCCCAGTACTTCATCCGGCCGGTATAGACGTTGTGCGTCAGGTGATCGATCAGTTTGAAGCCCGCGCCTTCGGGATGCTTGTCGACCCCCGGCAGATATTCGAAATCGATGTCGTAGATCGACGGGCCCCTATCATCTTCGGCGCCATTCTCATCTTCGTAACGATCGACCAGATAGAGGATTGCCCCGCCAATACCGCGGATCGCGGGGATGGCGAGTTCCATCGGGCCCGTTTCGACCTGCACTGGCTCGGCACCCTGGTCCATCAGATGTTCCCAGGCCGCGGCAGCATTGCGGACGCGGAAAGCCATGCCGCAGGCCGAGGGGCCATGCTCGCGCGCGAAGTACCAGGCAGCGCTGCGCGGCTCGTAATTGACGATCAGGTTGATGCCGCCCTGGCGCCACAGGTGCACGTCCTTCGAGCGGTGCGTGGCGACATGCGTGAAACCCATCGTCTCGAAAACTGGTTCGAGCACGCCCTTCTCCGGCGCGCAGAACTCAACGAATTCAAAGCCATCAAGGCCAGCGGGGTTATCAAAAAGATCGGGCATGAGGGTCCTCTTCTCAAATAGTTTCAATCGAAACTATAAACCTGGCTGCGATCCTTGCAATGATTGCACTCTATGCGACCGATTCGAACAATTATGCGCATCTACCCCAACGCCACCTCGTAATTGGCCGTGGTCATTGAGGCGATTTCTTCCTCGGTCACGCCCGGCGCTAGCTCGATCAGGCGGAACGGGCTGTCGTGGTCCTTGCGATGGAACACACCCAGATTGGTGATGATCATGTCGACCACATTGGTCCCGGTCAGCGGCAGTGTGCATTCTGGGATGAATTTCGGATCGCCCGCCTTGCTCGCGTGATCCATCACCACGATGATCTTCTTGACGCCAGCGACCAGGTCCATCGCGCCTCCCATGCCCTTGATCATCTTGCCCGGGATCATCCAGTTGGCGATGTCGCCATTTTCGGTCACTTCCATAGCGCCGAGGACTGTCAGATCGATGTGCCCGCCGCGGATCATCGCGAAGCTGGTTGCGCTGTCGAAATAGGCGCTGTGGGGAAGTTCGCTGATCGTTTGCTTGCCCGCATTGATCAGGTCGGGATCGACCTCGTCGTCATAGGGGAACGGGCCGATGCCGAGCATGCCGTTTTCGCTCTGAAGCGTAACATGCATGCCTTCGGGAATGTGATTAGCGACCAGCGTCGGGATGCCGATGCCGAGATTGACGTAATAGCCGTCCTCCAGCTCCTGCGCGGCGCGCGCGGCCATTTCGTCGCGGGTCCAGCCTGCCACGGCAGTCATGGCGTTTGTCCTTTCGGCGCTAGATCGATGGCCTTGAGCAATGAAACGAACGCTCCGAGGCGTTTCTGCCGGTACTCAACAGCGTCGACCCCGGACCAATCGTAGAAGCCGGCACCGTCGCGCAGTCCATTGCGCCCCTCTGCCATGTGCCTGTCGACGATACCTGGCGCCTTGTAACGATCTGCATCGACGGTCTTCGAGAGGTAGTCCGACGCGTAATAGAGGATGTCATTGCCACCGAAATCGATGAACTCAACCATCCCGAGAACTGCATAGCGAATTCCGAAACCCAGCCGGATTGCCTTGTCGATATCTTCCGCGCTAGCCACGCCTTCCTCGACGAGCCTCGCCGCTTCGTTCATGGCAAGAGCCTGGATACGGGGCACGATGTATCCGGGCGAATTCTTCATCACCACCGGCGATTTTCCTATCGCCTCCAAGCTCGTGACCAGCCTTTCCACAGAAGCCTCGCTGCTTTGGCTTCCTCGTGCGACTTCGACAAGCGGCATCAGCATGGCCGGATTGAGCCAGTGCGCATTGACGAAACGACCTGGATTGGTTCCCATAGAAGCCAGATCGTCGACTGCCATGGTCGAACTGGTTGACGCCATGACGGCTTCGGATGCGGCATGGGCACAAGCCCATTCGAACAAGGCTGACTTGGCCTCGGTCGTTTCGGGGACGCACTCGAAATGTATTGGTATGCCAGAAAGGAGTCTTTCGGCATCCGAGCGCTTTACAAAGGTGATTTGATCGACTGCATTCTCAACACCATCGGATTGCCCGACACCGATCGTGGCGAGGAAAGCTAAATCATCGGCGATCTCGGTCCGGGCATCTTCAGCCAGTGCCGCAAATCCGGGCTCGTCGCGATCCTTGGCATCAACCATTAAGACACGCTGTCCTCCGAACGCATAAGCCTCGGCTATGCCGCGACCCATCCGTCCTAGGCCAAGCACTGCTATGTCGTAGTTGCTCACAGTCCCTCCTGCAGCATCTGCGACATCTCATCGCGCGAGAGGCCGTTGATGCCAAGATTTTCGAGCGTGCGCCCTTCCGCGTAGAGGTCGCGCCCTGTGATCGCCGAGGCAATGGCGAGGAAGCCGTTGACAAGCGGCATCTCCACACCAGCCCATTTGCCGACCGAAGACAGGAGCGACAGGCCGAGCCGTGTATCTTCAAGCATGTAGCGATGTTCGGTCAAGACGATATGTTCGCGCCAATCTCCACTGTCAGTGAGTGAATCGTGGGCGCCCCTGCCATACATCCATTCCGGTCCTTCCTTCGCATAGTGGTCAGCCAGCGGATAGTGCGGTGCGCCGTAACCAAGCTCCTCGCGCAGCCTGATCCGTTCCCCGTCGAGCGCATCGGTGGTTCTGCGAATGGCGGGCTGGGT
>SBHJ01000195.1 GCA_006226465.1 Alphaproteobacteria bacterium
TGGTAGGTCGCCTCAAACCGATGATCATCATTGATCTGGAGATCGGCACGAACGAAATAACGATCATTAGTGAACGGTCGGCTGTAGACGATCGGCCCCGTCTCGATACCATAGACCGAACTCAGGACACCCGAGATCTCATTGAACTGGTCGAGAGTGACCTGGGAAATTTCGGTACTCCCCGGAAAACCTGCACCGGCCGGGCCGATATCTTGCGAGAACGAGGCCTCTTGGTGCTCATAGGCACCGAATATGAACAAGCGATCCTTGATGATTGGGCCGCTGATATATCCGCCCCAGCGCTTTTCGGGCTTGACCGCTGCAACGCTCTCGCCGTCGACGGTGTCGCCGCGCAGGCCGTTGTCCGAATATTCGAAGAAGCCGCCAAAGTGATAGTCATTGGTGCCGGACTTGGTGATGACGTTGATCGCACAACCGGTGAAGTTGCCGTAGTCGACATCGAACGGCGCGAAGGCCACCTGGGTTTCGCGGATCGCGTCATATGGGATCGGCGCTGAACTGCGCGAAGCGAATGGCGTATCGTTGAGGCCGAAAAGGTCGCCCTGCGCGATCGCGTCAACAGTGAAGGAGTTGCCACGGTCGCTGCCGCCAAGGCACGAAATACGGTCGGCACCCCCGCCGCTATCATCGCGGTCGAGGCTGACGCGCGGATCGATGCGGATGATGTCGCGTACGTCGCGATTGAACGAGGGGGCGTTCTGAATCACTTCGACACCGAAGCTGGTTCCGGGGCCAACCGCCAGCTGGGTCGTCTGCACACGGCTGCCGGTCACCACGATTACGGGTCCGGTCCCGGCGACGAGTGAGAAGCCAAGATTGGTTGCACCCTGGATCGAGATGTTCACATCGGGAAGGGATTGCCCTTCAAAACCGACCGCGGAAACCGTTACCGTGTAAGGACCACCGACTGTCAAATTGGGTGCGCTGAAGCTACCGTTCGATCCGGTGGTCATCGTACGCGAAGCATTGGTGCGCGTATCAGTCACGACAACGGTCGCGCCGGCGATCGGGTTCCCATCCTCATCCGCGACAGTACCCTGAATGCTTGAGGTAATCTGCTGCGCCTCGGCTACGCTCGGCACCATGGCCGCTGCAGCCGAAAGCGAAACAACGCTGGCCGCCAAGAGGTATTTAATCTTCATGTTTGAAAGCCCCTAGTCTCAAATTGAGCGGAATCCCTACGAGTCCTGTTTTCTTCGATAAGCAGGTCATGGCGCAGCCAAAAGGCAGTTTTGCGACAAAACGCAACTTCACCGCAGCACGCCGCCACGAATCACATCCAGACTCACCTCAAGTGGCCTCAAAAGCCAAGGATTTCTGCGGGTTTCAGCCCGGTGTTGCGACTCCGCAACATCGGTCTGTTTTTTGCGACTTATCCATAGGTCATGCCCGGATTATGCGAGATTTATCTCGCGCAGGCGCTGCTGCAGGAATTCGTGGCTCGTGATCGGCGGCGGAACCTCCGACTCGGCCCCCGATTCGATGCAGCTCTCCAGCGTTTCAATGACATAGTCGGGCCGGAAGTGCAGGAAGAACGGCATCGAATAGCGCGCCCGCCTGGCCGCATCGCCCAGCGGATTGACCACCCTGTGCGTGGTCGAACGCAGCCGGCCATTGGTCAGCCGATCGAGCATATCGCCGACATTGATCACCAAGGCGCCCTGGGGGACATCGATTGCCTTCCATTCGCCCTGTTTGGTGAGCAGTTCCAGTCCGGCCTCTTCGGCACCCAGCAGCAGCGTGATGGTGTTGATGTCGCCATGTGCGGCAGCGCGAATGGCGCCATCGGGCGCATCTTCGGGCGGCGGCGGGTAGTGGAGCAGCCGCATCACTGAGTCCCCATCCTCGACAGTGGGCGCAAAGAACTGGCGATCCAGCCCCAGGGCAAGCGCGATTGCTTCCAGCACCCGCGCGCCGGCCTTCTCAAACGCGGCGTAAAGTTCGCTGAAGGTCTCGCAAAACCCCTCGATCTCGCTTGGCCAGACATTGGGCAGCATGAATTCGCGGAGCTCATGCCCTTCGGGCAGGTTACGCCCAACATGCCAGAATTCCTTGAGGTCAAAAATCTCAGCGTCCTTGGCCTTCTCGACCCCGAACGGAGTATAGCCGCGCGCGCCCCCGCCGCCAGCAATCCGATAGGCCATCTTGGCTTCGGTCGGCAGGGCGAAGAACTGCTTCGACAGCGCCTCTGCCCGGTCGATCAGTTCTTGCGGGATGCCGTGGTCACGGATCACGGCGAAGCCATATTCGGCGAAGCTGCGGCCCAGCTCACCCGCGATGCTGTCGAGCGGCTGCTCGAGCGAAACGATTGCAATGTCACTCATGGCGACGCCCCTTAATACGGCAGGAACAGTCCCGCCAGAGCCGCGCTCATCAAATTGGCAAGCGAACCTGCGGCGAGCGCCCGGATACCCAGTTTGGCAATGACCGGTCTTTGATTTGGCGCAAGCCCCCCGGTCACTGCCATCTGGATCGCGATCGAGGAGAAGTTGGCGAAACCGCACAGGGCAAATGTCACGATCGCGCGGCTGCGATCGCTCAAGGTCTCCAACTGGCCCAGGTCGATAAAGGCGACGAATTCGTTGAGCACGATCTTGGTGCCGAACAGGCCGCCGGCGGTGCCCGCCTCGCTCCAGGGAATGCCAATCAGGAACATGACCGGCGCAAAAATCCAGCCCAGGATCTGCTGGAAGGACAGATCGGGATATCCTGCCAGCCCGCCAGCTGCCCCCAGCAAGCCATTGGCCAGGGCCACCAGGGCAACGAAGGCCAGCAACATAGCTCCCACGGCTACTGCAAGCTTGACGCCGGTCTGCGCACCCTGTGCGGCCGCTTCGATGATATTGGCGGGCGTATGTCCTTCTTCGAAGGTCTCGGAAACCGTCACTTCCTCATCAGCTTCGACGTGATCGCCCTCTTCATCAGGCATGATCATCTTCGCCATCAGGATGCCGCCCGGGGCTGACATGAAGGCTGCGGCGAGCAGGAATGGTAGATATTTCTCGCCCAGCAGCCCGGCATAGGCAGCCAGGATCGTACCCGCGACCCCGGCCATGCCCACACTCATCAGCGTGAACAGCCTGCTGGGGGGCAGGGCCGCGAGATAGGGGCGCACCACCAGCGGGCTTTCCGATTGGCCGACGAAGATATTGGCCGCCGCGCCCAGCGATTCGACCCGGCTGATCCC
>SBHJ01000007.1 GCA_006226465.1 Alphaproteobacteria bacterium
ACAATCACTTGCTGTATCTGCTGGAAAATGGCCACCGCGTTGCGGTTCGGCTGCCAATCCTGCGGCGGCACGATCTGCACCGACGGTACCTTCGTGTTGAGCGAATTCACAACTTGTGTCGTGATGTTGATGGCCGGCGGTGCATAGACCACTGTCTCGGGCGCCAGTACCAGCTGGATCTGCTGCTGTTGGGCAATCTCCTGCAGCGTAGGACCGTACTGGCGAAGGATCTGCTCGATCGCATAGACGCGTGCACCTTCGACCTGGTTGGTCATCTGTGCCACTTCCTGTTCGATCTGGCCGATCCGCTGGAATCCAGGAGTATTTGCCTTCTGCGCAGCTTCCAGCTCGGCATCGTCGATCTGGTTGTCGCTGTTCTTGTCGAGCGCCTTGAGCAAGGTCTGGCGTTCCTGCTCACGCTGACGGATGCCATCGATCTGCCCCTTATAGGTGGTGCCGATCTGCTGGTAGGCGGTCTTGAAGGCATTGGTGCCGAGCACAACGCTGGCCGGGTCCACAGTCGCAATCTTGCCTTGCACTTGAGCGGCCGCCGGCGTTGCCAGGGCCGTTGCGGCGACGCTCGCTGCAACGAAGGATTTGAAAAGAATCTTCATCAGAATTGGGTTCCTACATTGAACGTGAATTTCTTGGTGTCGTCTCCAGGTTCCTTCTTAAGGACCTTGGCAAAATCGATCCTGAACGGGCCGAACGGTGAGTTCCAGTTAACCCCAATGCCGACCGATACGCGCGGCGCCTTGGAATCGCCGAGGAACAATTCCCGGAAGGCACTTCCAGATATTATGATCGGAGCATTCGGGTTGTTGAAGAAATCGAGCGTATCTGTGGTGCTCACAATTTGCTGATTGCCATTGGTGTCCAGAATCGGGTCACCCATATCGTTCCGCAGGATCGTGGAAAATAAGAGCTGGCCATTGGAATTGCGTTGCTGGATTCCATTGGGATTATCCAGCAGTGTTGGCCTCGTGACACCGAACAATGCGCCTGCATCGACGAATATCGATGGCCTCAGGCCCATTTCGCGAGCACCGGTGCCGAGTGGGATCTCCAGCTCGAGCCGGCCCAGATAATAGGCACGACCACCCAGGGCATCGTCCTGGATCTGCTTGCGATCGGTGATCGGTGTGGGCACCCCATCTACATTGACATAGCGCTGGCGCAGGATCCGCGGCCCGACACCGCGGATGTCAAACCCTCGGATCTGCGGTTCCCCTAGGAAGAACCGGTCGGTCAGCAGGACATTGTCGGTCGCCGGATCGCCATCACCACTCAACGCGTAGATTGATCCACCTTCAACCGACGCAGAGAAGATGAATCCGCCCAAAACCGGCCAATATTGCGCCGCCTTGGCGCGAGTCCTGAAATATTTGACCGAGCCACCTAGCCCCGCCAACTCTGCCGAAAGCGAAACGTTTCGCCCGCGGGTTGGCCGCAATCGACTATCGAGCGAGTTATAGACGACGCTCAAACCGACAATCGAGCTGGTCCGTTTACCGATTGCTTCGCACAAATAACGGCCAGCCAGGATAGGTTCGCAGGTCCGAATCCCATCACCATCAAAATCCGAGAAATAGACGTCCGGATCAAGGCTGATATCGTCATAGTTGAACGTGTAACTTCCAATCAGCGACATATATTCTGTCAGCGGCACGCCAGCCCTCAACGAAGCGCCTGTGGTAGCTTGCGAATAGAGATCGCGCCTGTTCGTCTGGAACCGGTTGAAGCTGTTGAAATCTCGCCGATAGATATCGAGGCCAGCCGAAATGTTCCGGTCAAACACATATGGCTCGGTGAAGCTGATCGAAGCCGAGCGCGAATAATTCGAGTAATTGAGGCTGAGCCCAACCGTCTGCCCGCGACCGCGGAAATTGCGCTGTCGAATAGATGCCGACAGGATGAAACGCTCAAGCGAAGAGAAACCGGCCGAAAGCTGCAATTCGCCGGTAGGTTGCTCTTCCACATTGGCCGAAAGGACAATCCGGTCGGGCTGCGATCCTTCGGATTGCTCGACTTCGAAGTTCTCCTGGAAATATCCCAACGAGTTGATGCGCGCGGTGGTGCGTTTGACCTGAAGGCTGTTGAAGGCATCGCCTTCCGCGATACGGAATTCGCGCCGGACCACCTTGTCTTGCGTCAACGTGTTGCCGTTGACGTCGACCCGCTCGACATAGACGCGCGGCGCCTGGCGCAGCTGGAACGTCACGTCCATGGTAAGCTCGTCCTTGTTGCGCGAGAATTGCGGCGCAACGTCGGCAAATGCATAGCCAAAAGTGCCGGCCAGCTCGGTGAGCTGCTCGACCGTATCCTCGACCAGCTTGGCGTCATACCAATCGTCAGTCTTCATCGGCAAATTGCCGGTCATCCGCTGGCTATCGAAATCGCGGATCTGGCTGTCGACGTCGACCTTGCCGAATTTGTAGCGTTCGCCTTCTTCCACGACATAGGTGATGATGAAATCGCGCTTGTCGGGAGTCAGTTCGGCTACAGCCGAAACGACCCGGAAATCGGCATAGCCTTCGGTCAGGTAAAACTGGCGCAGCTTCTGCTGGTCGAAGGCCAGTCGATCAGGGTCGTAGCTGGTGTTGGAGCTGAAGAACCGGGTGAAGCGGGCCTGCTTGGTCACCATTTCGCCGCGCAGGTCGCCATCGGAAAACTTCTCGTTACCGATGATATTGATCTGGCGGACCTTGGATTTGGGTCCCTCGCTGATTTCAAACACGATATCGACACGGTTCTGCGCGAGCTGCACCATCTTCGGCTCGACCGTGGCGGCAAAGCGCCCTTGACGCTTGTAGAGCTCGATAATGCGCGCGACGTCGGCGCGGACCTTGGAGCGCGTGAAAATCTGGCGCGGCGCGAGCTTGATCTCAGGCAGGATCTTGTCGTTCTTGAGCCGCTTGTTACCTTCGAGCACGATGCGGTTGATCACCGGATTTTCCGTAACGGTGATAACCACATTCCCGGCATCGTTGCGGATCGAGAAATTGGAAAACAGTTCGGTTGCGCCCAAATCCTTCAGCGCCTGGTCCGCAGCGGCGGAAGTATATTCCTCGCCCACCCGCAGGCGAATGTAGCTGAGGATGGTCTGCGGTTCGAGGCGTTCCGCGCCGGCAACCGAGATCGAGCGGATTGTATCATTGGCAGGAGCTGGAGCAGGCGCGGGTTGCGCAGCCGG
>SBHJ01000292.1 GCA_006226465.1 Alphaproteobacteria bacterium
AATGGCCAGGCCGCCAAGATCTGCAACAACATGCTGCTGGGCATTCACATGATCGGCACCTGCGAAGCGTTCCAGATGGCGCAGAAGCTGGGGCTGGACCCGCAGACCTTCTACGACATTTCCAGTGTCTCGTCGGGCCAGAACTGGTCGATGACAAGCTATTGCCCGGTTCCGGGCGTCGGACCGACCACTCCGGCGGACAATGATTACCAGGGCGGTTTTGCGACCGCGCTGATGCTCAAGGACCTGAAACTGGCGATGGAAGCGGCGCAGGCTTCGGGCGCTTCGACCCCGCTCGGCAAGCATGCGCAGGAGCTTTACGAGGCCTTCGCTGCAGAGAACGGCGGGCTCGACTTCTCGGCGATCATCAAGACGCTCTGATCTCGTCCAGGATGCGTGCGAGCCATTTGCGCGGCTCGCTGCGCTTTCCGACATCGGCGACAAATTCCTGTCCGCGCGCCACGCTCTTGAGCCTGCCGCCACGCAGCCAGCGATCCGCCCGGTCGTGATAGCTGAGGCCGCCTCGCTTGAGCCAGTTTGGGCGCTGCCACAAGGTCACCGGCCCGCGCGGCACGGTCAAGCGCAACATGTCCGAAGCGCGCGTCGCCACACGCCCCTCCCCGCGATAGATCACGTCATTCCTGTGGTGCATCGCCAGCGCATGCGGATGGCCGAGTTCAACCAGTTCGCGCGGCGCGCCGTCCGCCAGGGGCACCATCTCTTCGACCTCAAGGTATCCAAAGATGCGGTGATGCGGTTCGCCGTCCCCTTCGCGGAACAGGCCGAAGAACAGGAAGACATCACCCTTTCCCACGCCCTGCCTTTCCAGATGTGTCTGCGCCGCGCCGCTTTGGCCGAAGACACAGGTTCCGTCGGGCAGGAACATTGGATCGTTATGGCACAAGTCATCTGCACCCAATTTGCCCTTGCTGGCGTGTGCGGCGTGTTCGCCAAGACCCAGCGAGCCATAGGAAGTCTGTGATGCCGCACCGACTGGAATCGGCAGGCTCACTGGCCTACCGTCGATGATCGGCGACGGTCCGCCCCCGGCCGCGCTATCAAAACCCTTGCGAGAAAAGATGATCCGCATGGGCCAGGCGCGATCAGCGAACGCCCAGCGCCTCGGCCTCTTGCCGCAAGCGCTGCGCCGCTCCGGGATTGGCTGCAATCGCATCGCTGAGCGCCTTGCGCGCGCGATCGGGTTGACCCAGCGTCATCCGGCTGCGCATCAGCATGACCCAGCCATCGACATTGGCGGGGTCGTTCGCCAAGCGACCTTCCAGTCGCTCCACCATGCCTTCAGCCATGTCGCGTTGCTGGTCGGGGTCCATCGAACCTGCGGCGGCCAATTGCTCCTGGCTCGGCCCGGGAATCGCCGCCCCGCCTGTAAGCATGGGTCCAGCCGCCATGGGCGATCGCGCCGCCAGCGCCGCCGCAACCCGGCCCGATGTCTCGATCTTGTTGATCTTGCCGACCTGTTCAATGGTACGCTTGAGATCGCTCTCCCAAGGCGCACCGGCAGGCGTGTCTGACAGCAACGCCAGCCATTCGACAATTGCACCTTCATGGTCGCCGTCAAGATCGCGCTTGACGGCCAGGAAGTAACGCGCACGCGCATCGGTGGGATCGAGTTCATAGGCCTTACGAAACGCAGCCAACGCCTGTGGCGGCATAGGATCGCGCTCGCTCGCCATGACCGTGGCTTCGCCCAGAGCCGACCACAGCACCGCCTGATCGGGATCGGCCTTTGTCGCACTCTGATAGGCCTGTGCAGCATCAGCAAATTCGCCGCGCTCAAACAGGGCAAAGCCCAGCTCTTGCCAGCCCAGTGCATTGTCCGGCTCGGCCTCCGCCCGTGCGCGCAATTGTTCGATAGTGAGCGGGCCTTCCGCCTCAATCGCCGCCTCATCATCCCGCACATCCAGGGTGCGCCACGCCACCGCGCCCGCCGCCAGCAACGCCGCTGCCAGCAACAGGATCACACCATTTCGCGATCCGGTTGTCATTCCAGTACTATCCGCCATCGCAAAAACGCTAGCAGCGGGCGATAAGCGCCGCAATTGCCCTTGGCGCGCCCAGCCCGTTATGCCTATGGTGTTTTCTCGCATGGTCCCCGGGGGGTTGGTGGTGCCAGATCGTTATCGCGTAGCCATTATCGGTTCGGGCCCGGCGGGCCTGAGCGCGGCGGCACGCGCCGCAGCACTGGGCATGAGCCATGTGCTGATCGAGAAGACCGATCACCTTTCCGACACCATCTACAAATACCAGAAGGGCAAGCACGTGATGGCGACGCCCAGCAATCTGGTGTTGCGCAGCGACATGGATTTCGACGCGGGCAAGCGCGAGACGATCCTGGGCAAGTGGGACGAGCAGGCCGAAGGCGCGAAGATCAACGTCATCTACAATGCCGAGGCGAAGGCAATCCGCGGTACCGGCCCCGCCATCCCTGGCAGCGTCCATGCCATCGTTTCCCGCGCGCGCGATGGATCGAAATCGACCAAGGAAATCCAGCGACACGAACCGCCCTATGCAATCGAGCTGACCAATGGCCAGACCGTGATGGCAGAGAATATCGTCCTCGCCATCGGGACGCAGGGCAATCCCAATCGCATGCGTTGCCCCGGCGCCGATCTGCCACATGTCCAATACCAACTCGACGATCCCAGGGAATATATCGACGAGCACATCATCATCGTTGGGACCGGCGATGCGGGGATCGAAAACGCGCGCGGTCTGGCTGAGGATCCGGCGCAGCGCAATACGGTCTCGATCCTCAATCGCGGAACCGAGTTTCCAACTGCCAAAGATGCCAACGTCAAGGCGCTGCTCGCCGATCATGACGCAGGCAAGCTGACAATTCGCACCGAGAGCGAAACAAAAGCGATCGAGCCCGGATATATCACGCTGACGACCCGCGATGGCGAAGAACGTATCCGCTGCGACCGCATAATCGCGCGCATCGGCTCTGCTCCGCCGCGCGCCTTTGTTGAAGAATGCGGGATTGAATTCACCAGCGACGACCGCAGCGCCTTCCCGCGCCTTTCACCGGTATTCGAATCGACCACGCCCGGCATCTTCGTGATCGGTGCACTGGCAGGCTATCCGCTGATCAAGCACTGCATGAACCAGGGCTATGACGTTATCGA
>SBHJ01000001.1 GCA_006226465.1 Alphaproteobacteria bacterium
CCGATCCCGTCGCCGGGCAGGACTGCTATTTTCACGTCGTCATTCGGCCGAGCCGCTCCCTCAGGAAATGCCGGGCCGCCATAACATCACCGCGTTTGTCGGCAAGCAGGTAGCGGGCAATAGCTCCTTCCAGCCGGTCAAAGTTTGCTAGCATGGCGTCGAGATCCTGCCCTGCCTCGGGCCGGTCCCCGCCGTAGCCAAGCTCGCGCAACAGCAGCACTTCGTAAGCGTTCATTGCGGACAGCCAGCCACGCGCACTCGGCGCATGGCACACCGCGCCAAGCAGCGCGTCGAGCGCCTGGTAGAGCGCAGGATAGGGATTGCGTTCGGGCAGCACCGTGGCGGTGAGCGCGCAGGTCCAGCCGATTGCAGCGGCGGGCAGCGGCTCGGTCATCCACGGCCCCCGGCTTTCGACCAGCTCCAGCCGGGCGAAGGGCAATTGGCTATCGGATTTGGCGCGCAGTTCCAGTTCGACCCGGTTGCCGGGGATCATCACCGGGCGCAGTTGCCGCCCCCTGCCACCCGCAACATAGCCCGCGACGAGGCCATGGTCCTCGGTCAGCAGCCGCGCGATAGTCGCGGTCTCGCCATGCTGGCGCGATGCGATGAGGATGGCGGATGCGCGCAGGTTCATTGCGCGCCGATACTATTTCGCGAGCTTCGCTTCCAGCTCGTCGAGCCGCGCCTTGAGCGCCTCGTTTTCCTCGCGCGCCTTTTGCGCCATCAGCTTGACCGTGTCGAATTCCTCGCGGCTGACAAAGTCCATGCCGCCGAAGGCTTCGCGCATCCGTTCACGCGCGGCTTCGCGGGCTTCGCGGGTCATGCCGGCAAAGGTTCCGGCGGCGCTGTTCGCCAGTTTGACGAAATCGGCGAGGATCGGGTTTTCGCTCTGCATCGGCGCTATTTGGAACCTGCGGCGACTAACCGCAAGCACTTGCGATCAAAATTCTATCCGCTGCTCGGCGGAGCCTTGCTGCACCACCTGCCCGCCATCGGGATTGAGCTGCAGGAATTGGTAATTGAGCAAGGTCGCGAATCCGGCCCAGACCAGATAGGGCAACAACAATAGCCCCGCCGAACGGCGTACCCGCCAAAAGGTCCAGATCACGAGGATCAGCGAAACATCGACCAGGCCGAGTACGATCAGCCCGCCCTGGATATTCTGGTTTCCGAAGAACACCGGAGTCCACGCCAGGTTGAGCAGGAAATGTACCACGAACAGGCCAATCGCGATCCCACGCCCGCGCGCGCCCCATGAACTGCTTACCAGCGCCAGCGCAAAACCCATCATCGCATAGAGAATGGTCCAGACGATGCCGAAAGTGGCGGGCGGCGGGAAAATTTCCGGCTTGATCAGGCTCTGGAACCACAGCGTTTGCGGGCTGCCCAGCTTGCCCGCGAGGAAACCCAGCAGCATGACCAGCGGCACGGTGAACATAGTCCAGCGGATCAGGCTGGCCCGCAACTGGCCGCGTGACGCAATGACGTTCATCAATTCTCCCCGCGCGTTTCGAAAATCCGATTCGCGTTAGTCCCGTTGTGCCGGGGGCAAGCAATTCCCGCAAGCGCCGCTCCATTCGCTGTGCCGTATCGGGATGACGGTTCACCCACGTTTTGCGCTGACAAGGAATTCGACATTGCCTTCGGGCCCCGTGATCGGGCTTTCGACGATCCCATCGACCTGCCATCCGGTGCTTTCGAGCCAGCCGCGCACCTCATCGCAGACACGCTGATGCAGCGACGGGTCGCGCACCACCCCGCCCTTGCCCACTTCCTCGCGCCCGACCTCGAACTGCGGCTTGATCAGCGCGACCAGCCGGCATTGCGGCGCGGCCAGTTCCAGCGGCCGTTCCAACACCTTGGCCAGCCCGATAAAGCTGGCATCGCACACCACCCAGTTGCAGGGCCGGTCGATCTGCGCGGGCGTCAGGATACGTGCGCTGGTCTGCTCCAGCACGGTAACGCGCGGATCCTGCCGCAATTTCCATGCAAGCTGGTTGGTCCCGCTATCGACGGCGAAGACATGCGCCGCGCCGCCCTGCAGCAGCACGTCGGTGAACCCGCCGGTCGAACTGCCGATATCCATCGCTACCGCGCCGGCGGGATCGAGCCCGAAATGTTCGATCGCGTGCGCAAGCTTGATTCCGCCGCGGCTGACCCAGGGATGATCGCGCCCGCGCACATCCAATGGCGTGTCCTGAGGGATCTGCTGCCCCGGCTTGGCGACCTTGGTCTCGCCCGCGAAGACCAGCCCGGCCATGATCAGCGCCTGCGCCCGGGCGCGGCTTTCCACCAACCCGCGATCGACCAGCATCTGGTCGACACGGCGTTTTCCGGCTTTTTTCGCTTTATCGGTCATGGACTGGCAAGGCGATAGCCTGCAATACAGCGCCATGAAACCGAACAATTTTCGCTTTCCTTCGCTATTGGCGCTCAGCGTCGCGATTGCGGCCTGCGTTCCGCAGGCTGCTCCTCCACCCCCGGTTGCCGCACCCTCACCTGCGCCGACACCAACCTCCGCACCGGCTCCCGCCCCGGTCGTGCTCGAGACGGCTTACGAGAATTGGCTTGATGCACCGCAAACGTCGGGGGACTGGTCCTATCGCAAGGACGGCACGATGACGCTGGCCGGGTTTGGTCCACCGGAGACCGAATACCTGTTCGTCTTGCAGTGCCAGCCGGGTGCTAAGGCCATCAGGTTGTTGATTGCCGGCGAATCTGAAGCGGAACAACAGGCCGTGGTCCGTACAGAGACCCGCACGCAAATGCTCACACTGCGGCAATCCGACATGGAATTGCCCTATCTCGAGGCGCGGCTCTCTGCCTTTGACCCGCTGCTCGATGCCATGGCGGTGACCAAGGGGCGGTTTGCTGTTGAGGCGGAAGGCATGCCCACGCTCTATCTTCCTTCCTGGGCGGAAGTGACGCGGGTGATCGAAGATTGCAGGTAAGAAAAAGGGCGCCCACAGGCGCCCGGCAACAGCGACTTATTCTGACGTGGGAAAAGTTTTTTTCAAGCCTTGTTTTACAGATTCACCTGAATCACATTACACCCTGAGGCCAGCGGTAATCGCGGGTTCTCGGCCCCCGGTGAAACGGTGCGGGTCTTGGCTCAAAAGCGCGAAAGGAGGTGATCC
>SBHJ01000199.1 GCA_006226465.1 Alphaproteobacteria bacterium
CGATACTGTCGATGGCTTCGCCTGCTCCGACCATTGCAGGAGCTGCAGTAGCGGCCTGTCGCGCATCCTCTTCGGCAAACAGCGCCTCCAGGCTGCAATCGCGCGGCGGCGGACGGTTCCTTAGCGCAGCGATATCGGCTTCCCGCTGGCACAGATAGGTCTCGCGCATGGCCGAATAGGGATCGACGCTATCGTTTATCTCTTTCAGCTTGTCGTCGAAGTTGATCCGGAATTCGAGCGAGTTCACCGTATAGGCGGGTATGGCATAATAGGGCGTGTTGAACGGCGCCCCGACCGCCAACGGAACCACGGACTGGTCCGCCAATCCGCCCAGCAAGTCGCGCAGGGTCGTCGCGCCTACCAATGGCACCACCAGGAATGGTCCCGGGCCTACGCCATAATAGCCCAGCGTGTTGGCAAAACCGTTGCGGCGATAGGGCAGATTGAAAGGTTCCTTCTTCGCCACATCGAAAATACCCGCCACCCCGACGGTCGAATTGAGCGTGAAGCGCCCCAGCGTCTCGAACGCCTTGCCAGGCTTGAATTGCAGCAAGTAGTTGAGAAAATTGACCGGCTCGAGCAGGTTACGGAAGAAATTCCTGAGTGCGCGCCGCGCTGGTTTTGGGAGCTTTTCTTCATAAGCACCCGCGACTGGTGCCACTAGTGCGCGATCGACGCTTTGGGTCAGCTCAAAGGTTTGGAGATTGAGCTTCTCCAGCGGATCGCCTGGAGGCGCTTCGAGTTCTCCGGTCACGATAATCGAATTTTGCGGGGTGTCCGCCTCTCCGACCGTCGCTTCGGGCTGCTCGGTTTCCGCCTGCGTAGCCAAGGGCGCCTGTTGCACAACAGGCGTCTCCGGTACTTCGGCAAGGGCAGCGGGCGCTGTCGATGTTAGTAGGTAGGCGGCGGCCAGTGGCAAACTCATTTCATTTCCTCTTTGCCCCCGAAAACCGTCTCTGGCACCAGACCGCACCTATTGCAAACAATGGGTTACACCTGAGGGTTAACCAAGCCAGCGCATCATTCCGGCTTCGATCCCGCCGATCGGTCGATGCAGCCAACTGAACACCAGCCACAGGACAATTGCGATGGCCCATGGTTTCCAGCCGATAACAAGGAGTTTGCCCAGGCGCGGCCAGTAGCTGGTCCTGGCTTGCCACCCCGTCCAGGCCTCACCCATTTGCTGCTGTTTTTTCCGGTCTTGCAGATGCGCACCGACCAGCGCCAGGAAGCCCATCGCAGCTGCGGTGATCATCGTGCGCATGCTCCAGAACAGCAGGATGTGTGAAAGCGCCCAGATCGCAAAGCTCCACATCATCGGATGGCGCGTGACAAGGAAAACGCCGCGCGGCTCAGCCATGGCCTGCTCGGCGGCATCGGGCCTTGGCATGGCGGGATTGCCCGAGAAACTGCCGCCGAAAAGCGCCAGCGCCGGAATCATGATCAGGGTCGCGGCGATCCATCCGGCATCACCCGAGCCACCCAGATCGCCCGAAGGCGCGGCGCGAAAGGCGAAAATCACCCAGGCCAGAGCTGCCAGGCTCACCAGCGAATAGACGCCGGCAAAGCCTTTCTCGCCCAGTGCCCCGACCATCGACGCGCGGAGCGGATGTGACATTGCAAAGTGCAACCCGACAAATGTGACGTTGGCGGCAATCAGCTCGATCAAGGCATTGTCCATGGCATTCCTCCCACAGACGGTTTGGCCACAAGCCTTGGCCGAGCACAAGCCCTTTGGAACAATGTCAGTGGTCGAATGCCTTGGGCAGATCGCTCTCGTCGAGATCGCGATAGCGATCCCGCAGCCGTGTCTGGTGGCTCTGGAGGGGCTGTTCCACTCCATCGATAAAAACCTGGACGGGCGCACTAGAAACTTCCAGCGGGTCGCCATCCCAGATCACCAGGTCGCCCGCCGCGCCAGGCTTGAGCACGCCAAATTTGCCGCCCATCCCGGCGATCTCTGCCGGCACCGAGGTGATGGCGGCCAAGGCCTTGCCCCAGCTTAGCCCGGTTGCGCCTGGAACCTTCTGCAAACCGACCATGTTGCCGGCATATTGCGCTGCATTGCGCGGCTGGTTGCCGGTCGAACCCGACAATGTGCCGATCGCGACTTTTACCCCCGCCTGCGACATGCGCCCGACATTGCTCTGGGTCGCGGCTAGCTGTTCGAAGCTGGCGGGAAGATCGTTCATCGGATTGGCGATCACCGGGACGCCCGCTGCCGCGATTTCCCGTGCAACCATCCATCCCTCGCTCGCCCCTACAAGAGCCAGGTCGAGTTTGGGGAATTCATGCTTCAGGGCGATGACGCCCAGGATATCGGCGGCTCGTTCAACCTCGACGAACAATTTTTGTTCGCCCGAAACGACAGGGCCCAATGCCTTTGCATCCATCTGCGGCAACAACGCACGCGCGCCGTCCCAACGATTGTTGGCATAGGCGATCGCTTCTGCCAACGCATTGCGGAGCTCGACATGTGCAGCGGTGCGGCTGCCGCCCGAGAGGCGGGCGCCGGTTTCACCAAGGTTGGCCAGCTGGAAAACGCGGGCTTTCTCGATCGCGTCGGTATCGGAGCCAAGATCGATCACCGCGCCCTGTCCGGCAAACAGCGAACCGCCCTGCGAAGGCGCAACGATAGCGCGGGTCAGCCCTCCTGTGCGTGCCACCGCGACATGCTGCGATGCCGGATTGATCGCCGGGCCAACATCGAGCGAAGCATTGAACCGGGCCTTGCTGGCTGATTTGTCATTGCTCTGGCTGACGCCGGCGGAATCGGCCAGACCAAGGTCCGTCACGGCAGCGACCAGTCCCGGCGTCACCCATTTCCCGCCGATATCCTGTACCTGGTCGGTCTCGAAGCGTCCGGCCCCCGATCGCGGTCCGGCATAGACGATCTTGCCATCCTCAACGATCACCACGCCGTCATTGATCGGCTCGCTTCCGTCACCGACAGCAACCTTGGCATTTGTGATTACGAAATCCTGGGCCTGGGCGGGAGAAGCAAGCAGCGCCAGGGCGCTAGCGCTGGTCAGGGCAAAGCGGATCATTTCACGTCTCCTTCACCCGGCTGACCCAGCTCGAAATCGCTCACCGGCCTGCGTTTAGGATCGGTAGCATCGAACATCAGCGC
>SBHJ01000119.1 GCA_006226465.1 Alphaproteobacteria bacterium
GTATCCTTGCCGATCACCACCCGGTGGCGATGGTCGCCGCGGACGAAATGCGCGCCGGCTGCCTGCCCCACCTTCATCGCGGTTGCGGCCGTCATCACGCCCTTGTTGGTGCGCCCCCTGATCCCGTCGGTGCCGAAGAACTTGCGTGTCATCGCTTGCCTAACTCGTTGATAGGCCCGGCCAGTTGCGGACCCGTGATTGCCAGTCGCTTCTGGCGTGGTTATCGCGCAAAGTGAAGTGCTTTAGGGGGAACACAAGGTGACAGAGACGCAGCACAAGCGCTTCCAGCTAGTTGAAATCCACTTGCCGGTCGCACTGACCTTCACCGGACTGGTGGCGGGCCTGGCAATCGGCACACTGCTGGCCGAGAGTGAGCTGATCGGCCCGATAAATGCCGTGGCAGGCCCGATCGGCAATCTGTGGCTTCGTTCGCTGCAGATGACGATCATCCCGCTGGTCGCCAGCCTTCTGTTGTTGGGCATCGCGCAAATGGCGCGCGCGGCAAGGGCGGGTGCGGCCGCGCGGCGCATGCTGCTGTTGGTGTTTTCGATCCTGATCGCGGGCGGGGCCGTCACGACCACGATGATGCCGCTTGTGCTCGGCATCTTCCCGATTCCCGAAGCTGCATCGGGCTTTCTTGCCTCTGTCCCCCAGGGCGAGCAGCAATTGCCGGGGATTGGCGATTTCGTCACATCGCTGATCGCCTCAAACATTGTCGAGGCGGCGGCGGAAACCGCGATGTTGCCGTTGACGATTTTCTTCGCTCTGTTTGCTCTCGCGCTGACCCGCTTGCCCGAGCAGCAGGGAGATCTCTTGCTTGGCCTGTTCCATGCGCTGGGCAACGCCATGCTGGTGGTGATCGGCTGGGTTCTGTGGCTCGCGCCGGTTGGCGTCATGGCGCTGGCAATCGGAGTGGCCGCCCAGGTCGGCGGCGGTGCGTTTGAAGCGCTGGCGCATTACATCCTGGTTGTATCAGCGATGGGCGGGTTCGTTTTCCTGGGATCCTATCTCGTCGCATGGCTGATCGGGAAGCAGAACCCGCTGACCTTTGCGCGCGCGATGATCCCGGCGCAGGCCGTAGCACTTTCGACGCAAAGCTCGCTCGCCAGCCTGCCGGCCATGCTCGACAGTGCCAGCCGCCTCAAGCTGCGGCAGGAGACCGCCGAATTCGTATTGCCGCTGGCGGTAGCGATATTTCGCGCGACCAGCCCGGCGATGAATTTGGCGGTGGCGATCTATGTCGCGCATATGGCGGGTATTGCACTCAGCCCGACGGTCATGGCGGCGGGTATCGCGGTCGCCTTCATCATTTCGCTCGGTTCGGTCAGCTTGCCCGGATCGATCAGCTTTGTCATTTCGGTAGGCCCGATCGCGATTGCGATGGGCGCACCGATCGAACCATTGGCCTTGCTGGTCGCGGTGGAAATGTTGCCCGATCTGATGCGCACGATCGGGAATGTCAGCATGAATGTTGCGGTAGCGAGTGCGGTCGACCGGGTCGACCCGGACTGAGCTAACCGGCCCGCTTGGGCGGGCGATCATCCACGCCCAGTTCGAACACGTCCGACTTGAACAATGGCTCGCCGAAGATGAAACCGACAAGGTTTGGCCGGCCGACATGGTCGAAGAACGCCGTCAGGGTCAGCAGGATCGGAACCGACAACAATGCCCCGAATACGCCCCAGATCCACGAGAAATAGCTCAGCGCGATCAGGATCATCACCGGGT
This sequence comes from Alphaproteobacteria bacterium, assembly GCA_006226465.1. Classification (GTDB taxonomy): domain Bacteria; phylum Pseudomonadota; class Alphaproteobacteria; order Sphingomonadales; family Sphingomonadaceae; genus Erythrobacter. Next base: position 1,729 of record SBHJ01000119.1, read on the forward strand.
TCATGGTGAAGCGCGCGCCCAGGATCGACGGGGTAATGATGTTGGATTCGATCGTGTGCAGCGCCAGATAGGCCGCCGCCGGGATCAGACCGAGCACCAGCGTGTCGGTTGTGCCGATCCCGAACAGGGCGAGCAGCAGGGTCATGGCCATCGGCCCGATATAAGGCACGAAATTGAGGATTGCGGCGAGACCGCCCCACATCACCGGCGCATCGACGCCGAGCAGCCAGGCGCCGGCGGCGACCACAATCCCGACGCCGGCGTTGATCCAGGCGACGGTGAGGATATAGGCGGCCACGCGATCCTGCACCTCGCGCAGAACGCGTGCGGCCTTGACCGAAGAACCATAGCTTGCCCGGTCGAACAGCAGGTGTCGCCGCACCTGCACCCGTGATTCGAGCATGAAGAAGGTCATAAGGAAGGTCAGCAGAGTCTCGATCAGTACGCTCGGCGTAGCAAAGGCCAGCTGTTCGAGCACGCTCGGGCTGGCGAGCACGACTTCGCGTCCTCCCTCCTGCCCCATCAGCTTCGCCAATTCGCGGTCGATCATGCCCAACCAGGCAAACTGGTCGCGCAATTCACCGAAGCGTTGGCCGACCCCGCGCGCCATAGCGGGCAGTTCATCATAGAGTGCGACGGCCGGCTGGAGCACCAATGCCAAAGCGAGGACGACGATCGCGATGAAGGCCAGCAATGCGCCGAGCGATGCCAGCATGTTCGGCAGGCCAAAGGCGGCCAGCCGGTCAGCCAATGGGGAAAGCAGGATAGTTAGCAGGATCGCGGTGACCAGCGGCAGGAATACCACCGATCCGATCGACAGGACAAAGGGGAGCGCGAGGAACAATCCGATGCCGAGCAGCAGGACCAGCGCCGAAACCAGCCGCAGCTCTTCTTCGGCAAATGTCAGTCGCCGGCCGTGCGGCTGACTGCTTGCATCCTTGTTGGTCTTATCATCCATCGCACCTGCAATGTGCAGCCTTGCAGGGCTGGGGGCAAGCCAAAGCTGCAGCGGATTACAAGGGCTTCTCGAAGATCAGATATTCGCGGTTAATCTTGCTCTCGATCGTGTCGGCGATCGCGACCATTCCCTGGTTGTCGTCGAGAATCCAGCCAATCTCGCCGCGCTTCGCTCCGTAATTGGCGGCAGCGTCTTCACGGATCTGGCTGATCATCATGAAGGCCAGCTGGCTGGCGAGGCGCGAATTGTGGAGGTCCTTCTTCACCCCCATCAGCGGTACGCGCATGTCCGCATTGGTCGGCTTCCTCAGCCAGCGTAGCAGGTGGAACCAGCCGAAGGGGAACAACTTGCCCTTGATCCGGGTGAGCACGCTGTTGATGTCTGGGAAGGTCAGCATGAAAGCGACCGGCTCACCCTCGACCTCGGCAATCATGTTGAG
>SBHJ01000097.1 GCA_006226465.1 Alphaproteobacteria bacterium
GATTGCCAGCTCGTTCCGCTTTTCCTTTTCCTACACCTAGCCTTTCAATCGAGGAAAGAACCTACAACGAACGCATCGCTGCCATTGTTCGATACAGAGTACCTCGATGAGCTAAGAAAAATGCAATTTGCTCAACCCCACATAAGGCACGGAGAATCGCGTTCACAGACCGGGAATGAGCGCACGATCGATTGATAAAAGTGGCCACGCGAACGACAGTGCATTACTGTAGCAATACAGCACGCCTGGTAGCGGAGGAGGAACATATAGTGAACATATAACCTTCTGATTTGCAATCATAAACCAGAGAGGCGGTGCCAAAGTACCCCCACCGATACCCCCATCCTCAGGCGTTCTCGTTGAGTCGTTATATTGGCGGGCTAAACCGCTCTCCAGTACGGCCGCTGCATGGCCGCACCCTCCCCTTCTCCGGCAAGATTTGGGCCGAAAGGAGTCTGTCCGGTTTCGGTGGTCAAACAACGGAAAGCTGCTTGTCCGTTAGCGACCCGATTGCGGACACGGGCGTCCTCCGGCATATCGCACCGGGGGGCAATTACATGTCAAATCCATGGGCTCGCGATCGCGCGACGTTTTTTTACTTGGCATTCGGGCTTGGCGGACTCGCAGTGGTCACATTGGGCTTCGGCGTAACTTATGCCCTGCCGATGGTGCGTCGTACATTTGCTGCCCCATGGTTCGTACATCTTCACGGCGCAGCCGCCTTGGCGTGGATTGTGTTGATAATTGCACAGAGCGTGCTCGTCAGAGCGCAGCGAACACCGCTGCATCGAGAGCTCGGACAAGGTGCGCTTCTGCTTGCGGTGCTTGTCTGGTGGAGCGGTATCGCAACCGCGCTGTGGGCGGCGCAGCGGGACTTTGGCGAGCAAGGGTCAGCCGCAACATCATCGCTGGCGGGGACTGTTTCGGGGCTTTCCCTTTACCTCATACTGGTAATTACTGCGCTCTTGTTTCGGCGAAGAGCAGATTGGCACAAGCGGCTGATGATGCTGGCTACGATCCAACTGTTGTGGCCCGCATTCTTTCGCTTGCGACATTTATTCCCCGCCGTCCCTTACCCCGACATTTCCTTCGCGCTGGTCATGGCCTACTCGCCGATCCTTGTAGCAGCTGTGCGCGATCAGCTGCGCTATGGGAAAATTCATCCGGTGTGGTTGATCGTGGGGCCCGCGCTAGTGATTGAACAATGTTTGGAATTTGCTTTCTTCGATCGTGGACCGCTGAAGCATTTCGGATGGTTGCTCTACCACCACTCAATTTAGCTGCTGAGCTAACGTCCGTTTCCCACCCTAAAGTCCGACACTCCACGTTTCAGACTGTGAGGCTGCACTGCGACCCAACCTTGGACCACTTGGGTCTGGAGTATTCCGCCTTTCCCGGTGCCGTTGGGCTGGTTTCACCATCGAAGGCGTCAAGCTGGGCCGTGGCGACCCGGAACTGGCCGGTGAGGACTTTCTTCGTGCAAGAAGTTAGGTACGCGCTGGAGCGTCCGCGCAGTGAACCGACGGGCTGCTTATGGAAGGAAGAGGAAACAGGACCCCGATGACATCGCATGAACGCATCGACGGTTGGAAGGCCATCTCTCGTCATCTTGGGCGTGATCGTTCGACGGTGATACGCTGGGCTCAGGAGCGCGGATTGCCGGTCCATCGCGTTCCGGGCGGCAAAAACGCCACCATCCATGCTTATGTCGATGAGCTGGACGCATGGATGGATTCGGACAAAACAGAAGTACCCAGATCGACCGGGAAAACCGTGGACGGCCCTCAGGTTGCGCGAGTTAGCCCGGATTCTCAGTCTGCAGCACGTTCGTTGCTGCGTTCGTCCCGCAAGACGAGCTTGGCTAGGCTGATTGTTGCGGCACTTGTGGCCACGGCGATTCTCTCGTTCGGATGGAACTGGGGTAACGCGGTACCTAAACGCGCCGCGCAAGTTTCCGGCGCAAGGATCGAACTGCCCAAGAACCCCGCAATTGCCGAAACCTATCTGGAGGCGCGCCGCCAATGGGCCCTCAGGACACCCGAGTCCCTGGCCCGCGCACGCGAGTTGCTAGGCGATGTCACCGCGCGCGAGCCCGATTATGCCCCCGCCTGGGCCGCCCTTGCCGACGCATGGCTGCTGACGCACACCTACGGCGGCGAGCCTTCTGCAATGGCTTTTGCTGAGGGGGAAGGGGCGGCCGACATTGCGCTGCGCCTCGATAGCAATTCCTGGATGGCGCACCGGGCAAAGGGCTTCGTCGCCTATTGGTGGCGATGGGATCCTGTCGGAGCGGGCCTTTCGTTCCGCCGCGCGCTCGAGCTTGCTCCCGGCGATGCCCAGACGCATTTCTGGTATGCCAATATCCTGAGCGACAACGGAGAAGCGGAAAAGGCCCTGGCGCATTATTCAACCGCGCTGGCGCTTGATCCATCGTCGCTGTCTATCCAGATCTATCACGGCTGGGCCCAACTCGAAGCCGGAAACGAGGATCGTGCCCGCGAGATTTACTCCGATCTGGAGAAACGCGCGTCGGGTAACGCGATTTACCAGATCAATCTGGGCGATTGGGCAGCGTCGAAGGGCGACTGGCAAGGCTACGTCAGGCATTTCAGCGCCTATGCCCGATTGAAGGGGGAACGCCCCTTGCTTGTGCACAAACGACTCCTGGAACTGGCGGCAGAGCGCGGCGATCACGCAATCGCCCAGCAGGCGCTTGCTCTCGAACTGGAGCTGGCCAACGAATCTCGAGGTGCGAATTATGATCGATCCACGATGCTTGCCTCAGTGATCAAGGACCGTTCGCGGGTACTGGAAATCCTGAACATGGCGCTGGCAAGAAAAGAGCAGTGGCCCGGTGGGTTCTATTTCCAGACGATCCGCAAGCAATGGCCCGGCGATGCCCAAATTGAACGGATGTTGAAACAATTGAGGGCTCCGCCAGTCGAGTAACTTCGCGTGCCTGCATTGCGAAAAAAACCGGCGCATTGCGATCAATTGCGATAAGTTACGACACGACAGCAAAGGCCTGGCCCGCTCTTACTCTCTTCGTTCCGGCACTGGCCGGGGGCAAGGAGAGATAGATCATGGTTTCAAGTACTTCATCCCGGCGCTCGGCATTC
>SBHJ01000065.1 GCA_006226465.1 Alphaproteobacteria bacterium
GGATCGCCGTCCTTGAAAGCTGACATGGGCGCGCTTTGACAGTCCCGCGCCGCAAGGTCCAGACATTCAGCTTGCACTCCCTGCCACGCTGCGCAGCCATTCCGACACTGGCCCAGCGAACAGTTCCGGCTGCGACACACCACCTTCGAAACGATAGGCGGCATAGGGATCGGGATAGATCGCCATGTCGTGGCCCGCCCCCGGGATCTCAAGCCAGCGTGCCGTGCCTGGGCGCAGCCGATTGATCGTATCGACTATCAGCCGGTGGCCATGGCGACTTTCGAACTGTTCGTATTCGCCATAGACTACCATGACCGGTGCATCGATCTGCGCCCAGGCTGCCAGCCAGTCCTTTTCCGCAGCCTGCCAATGCCAAGCATAGGGCCGACCGTAATGGGGAGCCTCATCGGTCCCAAGCAGCGAAGTGAAGACGCCTCGGAGGTGGGGATGGCTCGCCTCGATCTCCGCCGGTGTCATCTTGCCGAATAGATAGAGTCGCTGGAACTCCATCCTGCGCAGCATTTCATGCTGGATCTTGGAAGGATCGAAATCCGCCTCGCGCTCAAGCTGTATCCGATCGAAATGCAGCATTCGTTCGAAATAGGTCAGCGCACCTGCGCCCTGCACGATCACACCTGCAACGTCGTCGCCCAGCGCCACGAGCGGGGCGGTGGTCGAGCCGAGGCTCGATCCATAGACCACGATCCGCCGCGGATCGATCCATTCATGGTGTCGCAGCTGCGCGAGTGCCTCTCGATAGTGACGCACCTCGGTGTCGTAGTCGAGCTTGTCACAACCCGGTCCTTCGCTCTCGCCCGTGCCCGCACGATCGACCCGGATCAGAGCGAACCCGGCGGCAAATCCGACTCGCTCCTCCATGCTTACGCGGTCTGTGCGTGGTGCGATTGAACCGCACGACACCCACTGGGTCAGGAACAGGGCGGGCAACCTTTCGCGGGTTCCGGATGGCCGAGTCACATATGCCGCCAGCTTGAGGCCCTCCGAAGTGGTTACAGCGACGGATTGGTGTTCGAGTTCATTGGGTTGTGGCTGCGCCATGGCAGCTCTGGGGTGGAGGCTCGATGCTGCGAGGAGCATGATCGCAAAGACTAGGTTCTTCATGCGCGCCAGCACACAGACTGCTTGCCGTATGGGCAAGTGCATTGGGACGAAGGGACGAATTATGCGGACAATTTCTCGCGGTAACGATGCCCAATCGGGAGCCGCAGTCCGCAAGCGAGCCGCACGTGACTGCGCTCGACAGCCGCAATGGAATCCGGCGCAACCGCATAGGAACGATGGATGCGCAACAAAGGCGGGCTTTGGTTATCGGCGAACTCTTGCAGACCAGCCCGGACCAATCGCGGCTTATGATCGGCTAGGTGCAGTTCGACATAATTCCCTGCGGCGCGGACCCAATCGCAGGTGAAACTTGCCGGACTGAATCCTGGCTTCACCTCGTTTCGCGATCGGTGCCGCCGTGCCAGATCAATCCCACCCAAGGTCAAGAGGGTTAGTGTCATGCCCGGGATCCGGCGAACCAGTTCGAAATTATCAGGCATTGCCCATTGCGCCGCTGATCCGAGCAACAACGAAGCGAAGGCGGCCAATACGACCACGATCGCGACCTGGCTGGCGCGCGTCAAATTCCGCCCGATCTCAACCGCAGCCAGCCATGGCGCAAGATTGATAGCGCCCCATGAAAATGCCTCCCAAAATGTGGCGGGGTCGCCTGAGGCGTAGCGATATGCGAGGCAATAGATTCCGTTGAATACGATGGCCGCAACCGAAAGCGCCAAGAGGCGCAGGGCAATCGGGCAACTTTCGTATCGGACCAGGATGGACTGCATGGCCTAATCCCAATGGCTGGCGTTTGCTACGAATGGAGTCGGGCTGAAGAACGTCAGTCTAGTCACGTGCAACAACCAGTAGATGCGATGTCATCGGCGCCAGCAACGTGCCGTCTTCCTGCACGAATTGCGCTGTGGACTCGGCCAGCCGGGAAATCATGTCCTCGATCACTGCGTCATTGGCCGGATCTTCAAAGTCCATGATTGGTTGGAGTGTGCCGTCGGCAGCGGGTCGACCCAAAAATGAAACATCGAACAAAACAAATGTCCGAATGTCGGGCAAGGGGGAATTCAGCGTGCGTTTCTCTAGTAGCTCTATTCTGAACCCGGCTTCGTCGGCCAGTTCTTCAATCACTTCGCGTTCGCCAAATGCGAACGGCCCGAACGGGACAAGGTCGCTGCCAAGCGCGTCTGCGATAATTTGCTCGAACGCTTCGAACACCGGATTGCCATCCCGCGCATAGCACCAGGTTGCGAAGGCGGCCTTGCCGCCGGGCTGAAGGACCCGCCTCGCCTCGTGTAGCGCCTTGGGGCGATCGGGAAAGAATTGCAGGCCCTGCTGGCAATATGCCGTTGCGAAGCATTCGTCCTCGAAGGGCAACTCTATCGCACTTGCAACCGAGTAATTGATGCAATCGCCCACACCGCCGCCAAGACTGACGGCTTTATCGATCATCGGTGGAGCCACGTCGATCGCTTCCACGAGGTCAACAGTCTGATCCTTGGCCGCCAGGCGGCTGACCACCCCAGTGCCGCAAGCGATATCGAGCACCCGGCCGTTGGGCTTGAGTATGCCAAGCATATCCACCGCCCAGCGCTCGAATGCCGGTGACAGATAGGCGTGATAGAGATCGGGCGGCGTGCGCCCGGCCAGAAAATCCGGGACAAGCGGCATGGCTTGCTCCATCTTGTTGAATCAATCAGGGCAAGTCAGGCTACCCCAGCCAGCCCGCGTAGGAAAGTACCCAAAGAAAAACGCCCGGAGCGCTAAGCCCCGGGCGCTTGCCCCCCATTCAGGAATAGCTTGTGAGTGTCAGGCGGCTTCGGCCTGCTCTTCCGGATCGCGCAGTACATAGCCGCGACCCCAGACGGTCTCGATGTAATTGTCGCCGCCGCATGCATGGCTGAGCTTCTTGCGCAGCTTGCAGATGAAAACGTCGATGATCTTGAGTTCCGGCTCGTCCATCCCGCCATAGAGGTGGTTGAGGAACATTTCCTTGGTCAGCGTGGTGCCCTTGCGCAGCGAAAGCAGCTCGAGCATCGC
>SBHJ01000045.1 GCA_006226465.1 Alphaproteobacteria bacterium
ACGGCAGAGCTGCTCGCCGAAACGCGCAAGGGCAGGCAGGTGGTCAATCTCAAACCCGGTGCGCGGCTCAACGTCGTGCGCTCGATTGGTGAGGGGCATGACCATGTCGCCTGCGTCGGCGACAACCGCAAGCTGGTGGTGTTCAACCTCGATGAAGTGCCGGTGCTGGCGCGCGGCCAGGGCGTGACGCTGCAACGCTATCGCGATGGCGGGCTCAGTGATGCCGTGACTTTCAAGCTCGACGATGGGCTAAGTTGGCAGATGGGCGGCAGGGGCGACCGGACCCGTACCGAGAGCGAGATCTGGCAGTGGAAGGTCGCGCGTGGGGCTGCGGGACGATTGCCGCCCCAGGGATTCCCGAAAGACAATCGCTTTAGCTGAACCAAAGAATAGGGCCGCAGGCGTCTCGCACCCACGGCCCTCGTATTCATTGCATTGCCGGGATCAGTTGGCGACAGTCGCACCGTCCAACTGGGCCAGCGTGAACAATGCCATCAACGCGCCATTGCCGTCGACGGCAAAGTGCTCGCGCTTGAGCGTCACCAGGCCGACTTCGCGTTCGACCACGACTGCATCGGTCTCGTCGTTGATTTCCTTGATTGTGCCGACGGCAGGACCGTCTGCGGCGATCAGTGCGGCGCCGACGACCAGTGCGTTGTCTCGCGCAGCCGCAGCGGCGGCCAGCTGCTGGTCCATCATGCCGTCAAGCTGAGCCTTGGTGACGGTGATGGTGAGGCCGGTTTCGCCTTCGCCAAAGGATTCGACGCCCAGCGGTACCTTGTGCTTGCCGGTATCGAGCACGGCCTGGCCGCCCGACACGCTCTCGATCGTGCCAACCGGATTGCCTTCGGGGCCGGTCACCACAGCACCCGCCTGAACATTGGCGGCGTGAGCTGCAATCGGGGTCGCGGCCATGGCGGCGGCCAGGATGGCGAGCTTAGCAAATTTCATCAATTCTCTCCGTAGTCTAAATTCAAAGCGCCGCAGACGTTCAAAGGTGAGCAGTGCCCGCGGCCGTATAAATGTGATAGCGGATGGACCGGGCCCCTCCACCTGGGCGAACGCCCGAGGCGGGCCTTGCGCGGAGGCGCCATAGCCAAAGGATATGCACTATGGCAACCGCCTGCTTTGTGCCAGTCCTGATCTGAATCTAGGCTTAAGCCTGGTCCTTGAGGTTTGAGAGTGCCTCTTCGAGCATCGCGAAGACACGTGCTTCATTCGGAAAACCCTCAGAAATCCAGCGATTTTCGATCTGGCGCAGCATGCCTGCCACCTGTGGACCAGCAGCGACGCCGCGCGCGACAATTTCTCCGCCTTTGAGTGGGAATTGTGGGATTACCCATTCCTTCAAGGAATGGGTATCGCCGCCTTGCAGCAGGATCCGCCCGATCGCGACCTCGCGCCCCTCGCGATAGGCGAGCGCAAATGGTTCGGACAGATCGCCTTCCTGTCGCTCGGCGAGTGCAACCAGATGCGCGCGCTGGGCCTTGGACAGGCGCAGACGTGCCGCGACGGTTTCGACCACCTCGCGGAGGACCGGCAGCAGCGCACCCAGGCGGCGTACCGGATCGGGCGGCAAGCCTTGAGATTGCTCGCTCGCCACCAATTGGTCGAACGTCGCCAATTCGCGCTTGCAAGTTTCGGGCAGAACCTCGCCCAGTACTCCCTTGGCATGCATTCGGGCTACGGTTTCATGAGGATCGGGCAGTGCAAGAATGCCGAGCAGTTCGGTTGCGATACGCTCGCGGCTAAGCCCCTTCAGCATGGGGGCATGTTCGGCGCAGGCTTCCTCTGCCACCGGATCGAGTTCTGCGCCGAAGCGCGCCTGGAAACGATAGTACCGCAGGATTCGCAGGTGATCCTCGCGGATCCGTTCGCGTGCATCGCCGATGAAGCGCACGCGCCGCTCGCGCAGATCGTCGAGCCCGCCGAAATAGTCGGAAATTTGGAGCGTTTCGGGATGGGCATAGAGCGCATTGATGGTGAAATCGCGGCGCGCGGCGTCCTCCTCCCAGCGATCGGCAAATTCGACCGTGGCGCGCCTGCCATCGGTTGAAACGTCGCGCCGCAACGTGGTGATCTCGACCGGGCCATCGGGCAGGATTGCAGTGACCGTGCCGTGCTCGATCCCCGTAGGCACAGTGCGGATACCCGCGTCCCGGCACAATTCGACCACAGTGTCCGGTCGGTGCAACGTCGCGCAATCGACATCGTTGACCGGAATATCCAGCAGGCTGTCGCGGATCGCACCGCCAACCCAACGGATCTGCTCGGCGCCCAGCGCAAGAGTCAACGCGCGCAGCCCCTCGCGCTTCGGCCAGTCAGCAGACGAAATGTCAGCCTCCATCGAACAATCCCTCATCCGCGATTCTGCGCGACAGGTTGGATATGATCGCCGCGGTTACGCCCCAGATGCGAAAGCCCTCATAGTGCATCTCGAGGTATTTGCGCATTTGCCCGCGCCAGAAAACTTCCTGTTCTGCCCAGCTTTCGCGCCGCATCAGGTGGGCGAGCGGGACTTCGAACCAGGCTTCGACCTCGTGCGGATCGGGCGTCAGATCAAGATCGGGCGGGATCACCCCCAGCACCGGGGTAACATCGAACCCGGTTCCGGTCTGGTAGCGATCAGTGGTGCCGATGATCCGCACATGCGCAGGGTCGAGCGCGATTTCCTCGTGCGCCTCGCGCAGCGCGGCGGCGACGGCATCCTCACCCGGATCGATTTTGCCGCCGGGAAAGGCGACTTGACCCGGGTGATCGCGCAAATGGCTTGGACGCTGGGTCAGGATCACTCCTGGCTCGTCGCGCTCGGTCACCGCGATCAGCACGGCCGCATGGGCATAGCGTTCCGCCACGGCAAAGCGCTCATCATTCATCAGGTCGGGAATCTCGCGCCGGTGGCCCTGTTCAAGCAGGCCGGACAGGCGATGGAACAGCTCGCTCATTGCGGCACCAGCGCAAAAGTCTCGCCCCCGCTGGTGACGCTCCAGTCGTCGCCTTGCGCCATGGCAATATCGACCAATTGCTGCCAGGTGCTGCGGTTGATCCGCGCCTCACAGCCGCGCCGGACATGGAGATAGATTGCGGGTGTGTCCGCATC
>SBHJ01000091.1 GCA_006226465.1 Alphaproteobacteria bacterium
GCGATCCGCCGCGGGATCATCGAGGAAGGCCAGGACGACGAGCGGCCCGACTTCGGCCGCAAGGATCACGGGGGCTAAAACGCGCCTGCCTCATTCAGCGCATTCATTGCTGCCTGGACCTTGGCCTCGGCTTCGTCGCGCGGCAAGCCAGCCGGAATCAGCTCCCCAAAACGATAGGTGATCACCCCGCTGCGCTTCCACATCCGGTGGTAGAGCGGCCCGCTATTGACCGCGACCGGGATCACCGGAACGCCCAGCAGTTTGTAGATGCCAGCGAACCCCGCCTGCAGCGGCGCCGGGCCGCCGTGCGGCACACGCGTACCTTCGGGGAAGATCACCAGCGGTCGCCCCTCTGCTAGTCGTTCCCTCGCGGCAACGAGCATCTGGCGCAGCGCACTCGCCCCGGCATCGCGCGCAACCGGGGTCAGGCCATAGACCCGGGCCGAACGCCCCCAGAATGGTATTGAAAACAGTTCGCGCTTGGCGAAGACCGAAGGGAATTCGAACAGGGTCGGCGCGTCGATCGCTTCGAAAAAGCTCTCATGCTTCATCGCGATCAGCACCGGCGCGGACGGGATTTCGCCTTCGATCCGCACCGTGATGCCAAGGACGTGATTGACGCACCAGCGATGCCAATCGGTCCAAGCGCTGACCATCACGCGCAGTGCATTCCGCCCGATGAACGACGCCACAGCGGCGCCGAAGACCAATACGGCGCTGATACCGTAGAACAGGGGATAGTAGATCAGGCTGCGAATGATCGACATGATTACCTAGAAACCGAAAAGCGCCCTCACCGAGCTGGCGAGGAATTTGTGATATTCGAGGAACAGCAATCCCAAACTGGGCCGCGAAGGGACCGCATCGCGCACTACGACAACGTCGGCGGGCAGTTTGCGCGCCAGTTCGGTCGCGGTTCGGCGCATATGCCAATCCGCCGTGACCAGACGCAGCGATCTTACCTTGCGATCGCGCACCCAGGCTGCAGTTTCCTCGGCATTGCCGCTGGTATCCTCAGCGGCAAATCCCAATGTAACGCAGCACTTCATTCGCTTCGCCGAGACGCCGAATTCCGCTGCGAATTCATTCGGCTTGACCTCGCGATCGACCCCGGTGACCAGCATTTCGCGGGCCAGACCCTGTTCCAGCACCTCGAGCCCGTGCGGGATCCGGCCCGCACTTCCCGTCGGCACGATCACTACATCGGTGCGCTCTTCGCCCGCGGGCTGCGGCAGCGCCATGGCGAACCACAGAAAGCCGAGCGCCCAGACAAGCAGGATTGCGGCAATCGACTGGCGGATCATAACATTCGCCTCAGGGCGCGCAGCACGGTTAACCGCGCCGTCAGGATAGCCAGAACTACGCCGGCGACCGGGATCACCGCCAGGGCAATCCATTCGCGCGGGCCGAAGCTGCCGCCCGCCACCATGCCGGAATCGAGTGCCGCAAATTGCGCGCCGACCATCCACACGGTCGCAGCGCCCAGCGCGAATCCGATCACGCCGCCCAAAGCAGCATCGATTCCCACATTGCGCTGGAAAATCCCTGCGATCTGCTCGTCGGTACTGCCCAGAAGGTGCATGATCTCCACCGTCTCGCGATGGCTGGTGAAGGCATTGCGCGCAGCCAGCCAGACTGCGGCTATGCTGGTCATTGCGAGCAAGGCAACCAGCCCCAGCGCCAGATAGCGCAGGGCCGACAGGGCCGAATAGACCGGCCGGAGCCATGTCGACTGCGCATCAACCCTTGCAGTGGGCACCTGCCCTTCCACCAGGGCCTGCAATCGGGCAACTTCGGCCTGGTCGGCCTCGCGCTGCAATTGCACATCGATCAGGGCGGGGATCGGCACTGCCTCGTTCCCTTCGACGCTGCCGAGCCACGGCTCAAGCATCGCATCCAGCTCTGCACGCGGGACGATCCTGAGCGAAGCCACCGCCGGATCTTCGACCAGGATCCGGGCAACCTGCTGGGCTTGCTGCTGGCGCAGGCTGGCATTGGCCTCGATCACCTGGACCGTCACCGCGCCGGATAGTTCGGCGCTGGCGCGATATGCCAGCCTGTCAAGACCAAGCCCGCCTGCAGCGGCTATCACCGTCAGCGCGATCATGATCGCGATCACCCAGGAAACCGGCCCTGCCACGCGCCTTTGCGGCACCAGTCGGGTCCGGCGAATTCCGGCCAGCCATGCCATTATTCGGCCACCCCACTGGACGCGCGGCCCGGAGTCCCGCTGGGACGCGGTGGAAACCGCAAAGCACCGGTCGGGTCGAGCAGGCGACCCTTGTCGAGCCGCATGATCAGCGAATCCGGCACTTCCTTGAGCAGGTGCACGTCGTGAGTGGCCACCACCACGGTCGTGCCCAACCGGTTGAGCGCTTCGAACAGGCGCAGCAGTTTCAACGCCATTTCTGGATCGACGTTGCCGGTTGGCTCGTCCGCGATCAGCAAGTCTGGCCGCGCGATCACCGCTCGTGCGATCGCGACGCGCTGCTGCTCGCCGCCCGATAGCGTGGCCGGCACCGCATCCATGCGATGGGCCAGTCCCACCCATTCGAGCATCTCGGTAACCGGATCACGCAATTCCTTCTCGCGGACCCCCGCAACCCGGAGCGGCAAGGCGACATTATCGAAAGCCGAAAGGTGCTGGACCAGCCGGAAGTCCTGGAACACCACTCCCAAGCGCCGCCGGAACATGGGCAGGCGGGCACGCGGCAGGGTGATCATATCCTTGCCGAACATGCGAACTGCCCCACGCGAAGGGCGCTGTGCGAGGTAAAGCAGCTTGAGCAGGCTGGTCTTGCCCGCGCCGCTTGCCCCGGTGAGGAAATAGAACCCGTGCGGGAACAGCGTAAACGAGACGTCTCGCAGCACTTCCGGCTCGGTGCCATAGCGCAGCCCGACATTGTCGAAAGTCACGATATCGTCCGGGCGCTCGGTCATGGTGCGGCTTTAGAGGTTGCGGCGATTTGGGGAAACCCAATCATTTCGCCTGGCCGCGATACCGGGCTTCGATGTGGAAAAAAACCGTGTTACATGGCCTTGGTGCGCCGCAGCCCTTGTTGCTTGCCCCCCACGGACCTAATGCCTGAAGCT
>SBHJ01000162.1 GCA_006226465.1 Alphaproteobacteria bacterium
CGCATGTCGATCCAGGCCGGTGCCACCGCGCTGGAAAAGGCGCATGGCGGGCGCGGCGTACTGCTCGGCGGTGTGCCGGGCGTGATGCCGGGCAAGGTCGTGGTTATTGGCGGCGGTGTGGTCGGCTGGAACGCGGCGCAGATGGCCGTTGGCCTGGGCGCAGACGTTACCATCCTCGATCGCGATCCCGAACAGCTCGAACGGCTGGGCATGTATTTCGAAAGCCGCGCCAAGACGCGCTTCTCGAACCACGCCAATATCGCCGACAGCATTTCCGATGCGGACCTGGTGATCGGCGCGGTGCTGGTTGCCGGCGCGGCAGCTCCCAAGCTGGTGACCAAGGATATGCTCGGCCTGATGAAGCCGGGTGCGGTGCTGGTCGATGTCGCGATCGACCAGGGCGGCTGCTTCGAGACCAGCCATGCCACCACACATGCCGAGCCGACCTATGTCGTCGACGGCATCGTCCACTATTGCGTCGCCAACATGCCGGGCGCGGTTGCGCGCACCAGCACCTATGCGCTCAACAACGTCACCCTGCCGCATGCGCTGAAGATTGCAGAGCTGGGCTGGAAGGGCGCGCTCAAGGCCAATCCGCACCTCGCCGAAGGGCTCAATGTCCACGAAGGCAAGATTACTTACGAAGCGGTCGCGCGCGACCTGGGCTACGAATACGTTCCGGTGAGCAAGGTGCTCGCCTGACAGATATGGGGCGGCGGTGCGCCGCCGCCCACCTTACTCGATCGTTTCGAGCAGTTCGGCCAGCTTGCCGAAGATCTCGTCGATATGAGTCTTCTCGAGGATCAGCGGCGGCGAGAGCGCGATGATGTCGCCCGTCACGCGGATCAGCAGTCCTTCGTCGAAGGCGCGGTGGAAGATTTCCATCGCGCGCTTGGTCGGAGCGCCCGGACGCGGCTCGAGCTCGATCCCGCCGATCAGGCCCACGTTGCGGCAGTCGATCACATGGCGCGCGCCTTTCAGCGAATGGACCGCATCGGCCCAATAATCCTCCAGCTCGACTGCGCGCTGGAACAGTCCCTCCTCGCGATAGACGTCGAGTGTGGCAATTGCCGCGGTCGCCGCCAGCGGGTGCGCGCTATATGTATAGCCATGGAACAGCTCAATCCCGGCGGGTGAATTGTTGACCACCGTGTCATGGACTTCGCGCCGCACCGCCACGGCGCCCATCGGCACTGCGGCATTGGTCAGCCCCTTGGCCATGGTAATGATATCGGGCGTGACCCCGAACCGTTCGGCGGCGGTGGCCCCGCCGACCCGGCCGAACGCGGTAATAACCTCGTCGAAGATCAGCAGGATATCGTGCTTGTCGCAGATCTCGCGCAGGCGCTGGAGATAGCCCTGCGGCGGGACCAAAACTCCGGTCGATCCGGCCACCGGCTCGACGATGACAGCAGCGATCGTGTCGGCGCCGTGCAAGGTTACGATCCGTTCGAGATCGTCGGCCAGTTCCGCGCCATGCTGTGGCAGCCCGCGCGAGAAGGCATTGCGTTCCAAGTCGTGCGTATGACGCAGGTGATCGACCCCGGTCAGCAGGGTACCGAACTGGCGACGGTTGCCGACAATACCGCCCACCGAAATGCCGCCAAAGCCGACCCCGTGATATCCGCGCTCGCGCCCGATCAGGCGGGTGCGGCTGCCCTGGCCGCGCGCGCGCTGGTAGGCGAGTGCGATCTTGAGCGCAGTATCGACCGATTCCGATCCCGAATTGGCGAAGAATATCCGGTCGAGCCCATCGGGCATCAGCATCGCTATTCGCGAAGCCGCCTCGAACGCCAAAGGGTGCGCCAGCTGGAAGGTCGGCGCGTAGTCGAGCTTGCCGGCAGCTTCGCGGATCGCCTCGACGATCTTCGTGCGCCCGTGCCCTGCGTTGACGCACCACAGGCCGCCGGTCGCGTCGAGCACCTGGTGCCCGCTGGCGGATGTGTAATGCATATCCTTCGCCGCGACGAACATGCGCGGGTGCGCCTTGAACCCGCGATTGTCGGTAAAGGGCATCCAGAAATTGGAAAGGTCGTTGGGCTCAGCCATGGCTCGCTCGAATTTGGAAATGTTCTGAACCGCGATACCGGCGCTGTCGGCGATCGGCCACTAGAATAGTTTCAACCACCCCAATCGGAAAAACCGATAGCAAAGTAGCATCGTTCGAAAAAGTGGGGACCGGATTTTCGGAGCAACGATGCGACAACGAGCAGAAGGAACGAAGCAGGCAATTCAAAAATCGCGCGCGCCGTTCTGGTTCCGGTCAATTGGCGCCGCGCGCATCCAGCCACCGGGCAAAAGTCACCCCGCCGGTAATCAGGAACGGCACCAGAACCAGGCTGAGCACAACCTTGGCGATGATCTGCCCGATCATCAAATTCATGATCGGGAAGGAGCCGTAGAATGCCAGCGTAATGAAGATCACCGAATCCACCGCCTGGCTCAAGGCAGAGGCAATGGCGCCGCGCACCATCAGGCCGACGGTGGTCGATTCACCGCTGCCCCGCAGTTTCGAGAAGATCCAGACATTCAGTAGCAACGATACACCGTAGGCGGCGGGCCCTGCGGCCATGATCCGCGGTGTGCTCGACAGCACGGTCTCAAAAGCCCCAAGGCGATCGGCAGTCATGTCAACTGATGCAGGCAGGCCTAGCACCAGCAGGATCAGCGCGGCGGCGATGGCCAGCGGCACGAAACCGAAAATGACGAGCAAATTGGCGCGCTTCTGGCCGTATAGTTGGGCAATCGTGCTCGAGATCACCACCAGGATCAGATAGGGGAATATGCCCGCCTCCACCGAAAGCTCGGTCGGGACAAGGCGGACTTGCTTGAATGCCAACACGCCTGCCAGCACCGTCATCCCGCCGTAAAGCAGGACATAGACAAACATGGCGAGCGGAAAGCCTGATGATTTGTGGTCGGTGGTCTCGGTCATGCGCACTGACTATGTCGTGCCGGGCGAAAAGGAAAGATGCGGCGCAATCCACCCTGTGGGGCAAATCGCCATTTGACTGGACCGAGACAAAAGGCGAGACGTTCGCCATATTGACGAAGTTGGACGTGGGGGACCGATGCCGCCTTTCCTGATGAA
>SBHJ01000219.1 GCA_006226465.1 Alphaproteobacteria bacterium
CGTTGCTCGCTGACGGCCTCGAAGCTTGCCCCGGTCGAGACCAGGATCGCCTGCTTGCCGGTATAGGCCTGCCAGCGACGAATGATGGTGTCGCAGTAGAGCGGATCATATTCGATGAGACGCGCTGCGCGTCCGGTCATCTCCGCTGCAATCAGTGTCGAGCCCGAACCGCCGAAGCCGTCGAGCACGATCTCGCCGCGGCGCGAGCAGTCGCGAATGGCGTCAGCGATGAGGGCAACCGGCTTTACGGTCGGGTGCATCGCCAGTTCCTCTGCCCGACCAGCTCCAATCGAACTGATCCCGGCATAATCCCAGACATTGGTGCGGTAGCGGCCGGTCTCGCCAAGCCCAAAGCTGTTGGTGTGCGGAGCAGTTCCCTGCTTGAAGACAAAGACCAGCTCGTGCTTCGAGCGGTAGAACGCGCCCATTCCGCCATTGGTCTTGTTCCAGACAACCAGGTTCTTGAGCTCGGTGAAGGTTTGCTCACCGGCTTCGAGCAGTTCGCCCATATGGCGCCAGTCCATGCAGACATAGGCTATTGCACCATCGCGCATGACGCGGGCCATGTTGTCAAGCGTCTCGGTGAGGAATCCAACGAACTTGCTGCGGTTCATCTCGCCCGAAGCGAAGGCAAACTCGCGATGCTTGACGGAACCCAGGCCGCAAACATTGCCATCGATCGCGACATTGTAGGGTGGATCGGTAAAGACCAGATCGGCTGCTTTGCCATCCATCAGTCGGTCCATCGACCCGGCGTCGCGTGTATCGCCACACAGCAGCAGGTGCCTGCCAAGTTGCCACAAGTCGGCCATTCTCGAGACGGCTGGTCCTGAAGCTTCCAGCACAACGTCTTCGGGTGCATCGCTGCCATTGGGATTGGCATCATTTGCAGCATCCAATGCAAAGTCGATCTCGGCCAGGCTGAACCCGGTTACTTCGAGATCGAAGTCGAGATCGATCAGTGCCTGGAATTCGATCGCCAGGATCTCGCTGTCCCATCCGGCGTTGAGCGCGAGCTTGTTGTCCGCCAGCACATAGGCTCGGCGTTCGGCTTCGGAGAGATGCGAGAGGGCGATCGTGGGCACAGCGGTCCATCCCAGCAATTTCGCTGCCTCGACCCGGCCATGGCCGGCGATGATCTGGCCATCATCCGAGACCAGCACCGGATTGGTGAACCCGAACCGTTCGATTGACGCAGCAATCTGCTTGATCTGTTTCTTGGAGTGGGTGCGCGCATTGCGCGAATAAGGCTTCAGGCGCGCAATATCATATTCGACGAGAGCTGCTGAGGAGGAAGAAGGCATGCCGTATTCCCTTTGCTGGACATAACAATCCCTCCATTTTTAAGACTAGCACAGCCAACCCGAAATTGCAAGAACACAAAGGGAACATATCAACAGTTTTGTTCGCGTTTCCAGTCACTTTACGTCTCACCCCGGGCCAATGGATATCTCCGGCGTAATTGCCTGTTCTGGCTAACCGCAATCCCTGTTTCGGGCGATATGGTTCGCTGTTATGTGAGACCAAATTCCCTGTTATTCGCGCAGGGAATTTGGTCCCGAGAATGGCGGAATTCTGCCGTTTCTGAGGGCTATGACAGCGGTATTGAAGGCCGAAAAATTGCGAATTCCCTGTAAATTCCCTGTTTAACAGGGAAAATGCAGGTGAGACCGGATAGCTGGTGACTGCGCTACGCACCACTCCCGCCTTTCGATTGACCCACTCAGGCGTGCGCCTGGTCAGCCAGCCACGGTTACCAACCACCTTTCCGCCAAAGCTTCGGCCTCGGCAGCGGAAAAGGGTGCATCGCCCAGTGATAACTCGAGCCACAGTCCGTCGATCAGTGCGGTGAGTGCGATGGCGGCCAGGCGCGGGCCAGCGAGTTGGGGGCGCCATTCCAGCAGCAAGCGCTCAAGCCCCATACGGAACTGGCCATAAACCTCTGCCCGTACTGCCGCGACCTGCGGATCGCTGCGCGTCAGGCTCCAAAAGGCGACATAGCTGGCAAGCAAATCCGGGCTGGCGATCGGAGGGCGAAAACTGGCTGTGATATAGGCCAGCAGTTGCGCCTGCGGATCATCGCCGGCTTCAGACACGGCCTGGCTGAGCGCGGCGTCAATTCGCCCGCCAGTCCAGCGATAGGTGTCCGCAATGGCATCGGACACTCCAGCAAAATAATGTCTCAGCAGGCCGGGGGACACGCCAGCTTCGGCGCAGATCGCCCTGACAGAGACGCCTGCCGCGCCCTCGCGGGCCAACACGCGGGCGCAAGCCTCGATCAGACTCTGCCGCCGTTCATCGGGATCGGCACGGGTAAATGCGGCCCGGATATTGTCTGGTTGTGTAGCCATAAGTATATTGTTATACGATCGTATAGCAAGGATTCGAATATGGCAACTCTCTCGATTTCACCGGACATTTCCGATCCGCTCGACGGATGGAGCCTGCCGGCATGGACCTATCGCGATCCGGAATTCTACGCGCTCGAGCTGGCAAAGGTCTTCCGCCCGAGCTGGCAAGTCGTTTGCCACGAAAGCGACATTCCGGGACAGGGTGATTGGCACAGCCTCGACTATTGCGGCGAGAGCGTGATTGTCGTGCGCGGCAAGGACGATGTGCTGCGCGCCTTCACCAATGTCTGCCGCCACCGTGGATCGCGGATTGTCGATGGATCGCACGGCTGCGCGAAGAAGCTGGTCTGCCCTTATCACGCATGGACCTACGACCTCGACGGGCGGCTGACGGGAGTACCCGACAGTGCGAGCTATCCCACGCTCGACCGGGACAAGGCCGGCCTCGTCCCGGTAGAACTGGAAATCTGGCGCGGTTTCGCTTTTGTCCGGTTGGAGGATGAAGGCGGGCCAACGGTGGCGCAAATGATGGCGCCCTATGAAGCCATGGTCGAACCTTATTGTTTCGAGGATTTGTCTGCGCTTGGCCGCGTCACCATGCGTCCGCGCGAGGTGAACTGGAAGAATGTCGGCGAT
The DNA here is from genome assembly GCA_006226465.1 of Alphaproteobacteria bacterium. Taxonomy (GTDB): domain Bacteria; phylum Pseudomonadota; class Alphaproteobacteria; order Sphingomonadales; family Sphingomonadaceae; genus Erythrobacter. The sequence goes on from SBHJ01000219.1 coordinate 2,988, forward strand.
AATTACTCGGATGGGCTGCACATCCCCGTGGCACATCCCGGCCTAACCCGCCTGTTTGGCAAGAGTTACGGGATCGAGGCAGAAGCGAATGT
>SBHJ01000056.1 GCA_006226465.1 Alphaproteobacteria bacterium
TCGTAAGGCGTTGAGGGGATCACGGTTTTGAGGCCTGAAACATGCGTAAAGATTGCCTCCGGGCTCTGGCTGTGCGTCTGGCCGCCAAAGATGCCGCCGCCGAACGGTGAACGAACCGTCATGGGTGCGATATACTCGCAAGCCGAACGATAGCGCAGCCGCGCTGCCTCGCTGATCAACTGATCAAGACCCGGATAGATATAGTCGGCAAACTGGATTTCGGGCACCGGGCGCAGGCCATAGGCGCCCATCCCCACCGCCACGCCAATGATTCCGCACTCGCTGATCGGCGTGTCGAAAACGCGGGTCTTGCCGTGTTTTTCTTGCAACCCCGCGGTGCAGCGGAACACGCCGCCGAAATAGCCGACATCTTCGCCCATCACGATCACGTCGGGATCGCGCTCCAGCATGATGTCGAGCGCGTCGTTGATCGCCTCGATCATATTGATCCGGCGTTCGGTTGCTTCGCCTTCCGGCTTGTCCTGCAGCTTAGTAGCCATCAGCCGGGCCTCCCGGTTTCGGGCCACTTCATCTTGCGCTCGCGGGTCGCCTGCGCGGCCTGCTCTTCAAGATGCCAGGGAAGCTCTTCGAAGACGTCTTCGAACATCGTGTGGAATGGATGGTGCATGCCGTGGCCGAGGATTCCGTTCTTCTCGGCTTCCTTGGTCGCCGCCTTCACCAGTTCGGCGCATTCAAGATCCATCGCTTCCTGCTGTTCCAGCGACCATTCGCCGATCTCGATCAGATGTCGCTTCAACCGCATGATCGGATCGCCCAGCGGCCAATCCTCGCGCTCCTGCGCGCTACGATAACCGGAAGGATCGTCTGAAGTAGAATGGCCTTCTGCGCGATAGGTGAAGTATTCGATCAGTGTTGGGCCGGCATTGGCGCGGGCGCGATTGGCCGCCCATTGCTCCGCAGCATACACAGCCAGCGCATCATTGCCGTCGACCCTCAGGCCCGCCAGGCCATAACCCAGCGCGCGCGCTGCAAATGTGGTCCGCTCTGCCCCGGCAAATCCCGAGAAGCTCGAAATCGCCCATTGGTTGTTGACGACATTGAAGATGACCGGAGCATTGTAAACGGTCGCAAAGGTGCACGCCGAATGGAAATCCCCTTCCGCAGTCGAGCCCTCGCCCACCCATGTGGTCGCGATCCGACTGTCGCCCTTGATCGCGCTGGCCATGGCCCACCCCACCGCCTGCGGCAGCTGAGTGGCCAGGTTGCCCGAGATCGAGAAGAAACTGTGCTCGCGGCTCGAATACATGATCGGCAGCTGGCGCCCCTTCAGCTTGTCCGCTTTGTTCGAATAGATCTGGTTGATCATGTCGACGATCGGATAGCCGCGTGCAATCAGGATACCTTGCTGACGATAGGACGGAAACACCATGTCGTCGCTGGCAAGTGCCATCGAGGCGGCCACACTGGTTGCCTCCTCACCCGTGCACTTCATGTAAAAGCTGGTCTTACCCTGCCGCTGTCCGCGGAACATTCGTTCATCGAAAGCGCGGACCAATGCCATGGTACGCAACATCCGCCGCAGGGTATCGGGATCGAGCTTGGGGTCCCACGGCCCATGCGCCCGGTTGTCTTCGCCCAGGACGCGGATCAGGTCATAGGCCAGCGGCTCGGTTTCGCGCGCGCTGCAGGTCTCGTCGGGACGAGCCTGTGCACCCGCTTCAGGGATTTGCAGGTGGCTGAAATCGACCGTGTCGCCGGGGCGGAACTTGGGTTCGGGCACATGCAGCGAAAGTGCGGGCTTGTTACTCCCGCCAGCTGCTGGCTGTTGTGGCCGCTTGGCCATGACTGGCTCTCCCAATGAAAGGATTGCTGCGAAGCAATCTTTTACGTGTGCGTTATTTTATTTCAATCACGCAAACGGGTCAAGCTAATCGCCTCCCGAAAGGTCAAACCGCAACAGGTGCCTTAATCGGGGGTAGAGGCACGTAATCATGAACCACAAAATCCTCAATCTTGTAGTCAAAAATTGTTTCCGGCCTGCGTGTGATCTCAAGAACGGGATGCCCGGTTGGTTCGCGGGCTAGCTGTTCCGTGATAAGATGCTCATGGTTGAGATAAAGGTGGACGTCCCCGCCCATCCACACCAGCTCGCCCGGCTCCATCTCCACCTGCTGAGCCATCATGCGCTGGAACAAGGCGGCCGACCACAGGTTGAACGGCAGGCCCAATGCGACGTCGCAGCTGCGCTGGTACAACAGGCAGTTGAGCCGCGCCTCTGCACCCCCGCCTGTAACGTGGAACTGGTAGGTCTTGTGGCAAGGCGGCAACGCCATCCGATCAAGCTCCGCCACATTCCAGCCTTCGATAATGTGCCTACGGCTACCGGGATTGTTGCTCAGGCTTTCAACCACCTGAGCAACCTGATTAATCCCCTTCCCCTTTCGGAAAGTGCCGTCGCCCTGGTCCTCGTAGGTAGACCAATCGACCCATTGCTTGCCATAGACGGGACCGAGATCGCCCCAGCGCGCGGCAAATTCTTCATCGTCGGCAATCCGCTGCACGAAATCGTCCAGCGCGATGTCATCGCCCGTGCCCCTCACATAATGGGCATGGGGCCATTCGTTCCAAATCTTGACACCTTGCAGCACCAGTGGGCGAATGTTGGTCTCGCCGGTCAGGAACCATAGCATCTCGCGTGTGGCGGTTTTCCAATAGACCCGCTTTGTCGTGAGCAAGGGCATAGCGCCATTGGCCAGATCGAATCGCAGCATGGCTCCGGCGATCGACCGCGTGCCGATGCCTGTGCGATCGACCCGTTCGCTTCCGCGCTCCCAAATCTGCCGCATCAGATCGAGATATTGCCATTCAGGGTGACGATCGACGGTATCGGCAAAGGGAATCGCTGCACTGGCCATGGACATGTTCCTAAACCTGCAATTGCCCGCTTGCCACCCCGCGAGACGCTGCCTATAGGGCGCGCCTTGCCTCGGTCCACAGCTCTTTGGCAGATATCTGTGGTCACGACACGGTCGGGGAGTAGCTCAGCCTGGTAGAGCACTGTCTTCGGGAGGCAGGGGCCGGAGGTTCGAATCCTCTCTCCCCGACCAGTTTCGC
>SBHJ01000314.1 GCA_006226465.1 Alphaproteobacteria bacterium
TTTGGTAGCTGCGCGCACCATTGGCCGATGCGAGTTGCCAGAATTGCTGGACCGGATGCGCCGAGAAGTAAAAGCCGAAATTCTCGCGCTCTTTCGCCATTCGTTCGGCGCGCGACCATGGCTGGGCCTCGGCAAGGCGGAGGCTGTCCTGCGTTTCGTCTTCGCCGCCAAACAGGCCAACCTGCCCGCTGCTGCGTTCACGCTCCGCCGCATCAGCCACGGCCAGCAAGATGTCCGCACTGGCATAGACCCGCGCGCGATCGGGCTCGAGGCTATCGAGCGCACCCGCAGCGGCCAGCCCTTCCAGCTGGCGCGAATTCATCGCCCCTTTGGGCACGCGTTCGAACAGGTTCTGCAGGCTGGTGAAGGGTCCAACTCCCTCGCGCTCGGCGACAATCGCCTCCATCGCCTTTTCGCCGACATTGCGGATGCCAGCTAGCGCATAGCGTACCGCATAGCCGGTTTCGGTTGGTTCGACCGTGAAGCGCGCCTCGGACTGGTTGATGTCCGGCGGCAGGATCACGATCCCGTCCTCGTGCCCCGGATAGCGCCGTGCATCATCGACAAATGCCGCCAGCTTGTCTGACTGGTGGATGTCGAAACACATCGACGCGGCGTAGAATTCTTCCGGATAGTGCGCCTTCATCCACGCCGTCTGGTAGGCGAGCAAGGCATAGGCGGCGGCGTGCGATTTGTTGAAACCGTAACCGGCGAACTTGTCGATCAAGTCGAACAATTCGTCGGCCCGCTTGGGCTCGATCTGGGACACTTCCTTGCAGCCATCGATGAAGCGCTGACGCTGTGCGTCCATTTCTGCCTGCACCTTCTTGCCCATGGCGCGGCGCAGCAGGTCGGCATCGCCGAGCGAATAGCCTGCAAGGATCTGCGCCGCCTGCATCACCTGTTCCTGGTACACGAAGATACCATATGTCTCCGCCAGGATGCCTTCGAGCTTGGGGTGCGGATATTCGATCGGCACCTCGCCTGCCTTGCGCTGGCCGAACAGCGGGATGTTGTCCATCGGGCCGGGGCGATAGAGCGAAACCAGCGCGATGATGTCGCCGAAGTTGCTCGGCTTAACCGCGGTCAGCGTGCGCCGCATGCCCTCCGATTCCAACTGAAACACCCCCACCGTATTGCCCGATTGCATCAGGTCGTAGACCGCCGGATCATCGAGCGGCAGCGTATCGATATCGAGCTCGATCCCGCGCTTGGTCAAGAGTTCCACCGCCTTGCGCAACACCGACAGCGTCTTGAGCCCGAGGAAGTCGAACTTGACCAGCCCGCTGCTTTCGACATTCTTCATGTCGTATTGCGTCACCGGCATGTCCGAACGCGGATCGCGATAGAGCGGAACCAGTTGCGCCAGCGGACGGTCACCGATCACCACCCCGGCGGCGTGGGTCGAACTGTTGCGCGGCATGCCTTCCAGCTGCATCGCCAGATCGACCAGCCGCTTCACCTCGTTGTCGTTCTCGTATTCGCGGCGGAAATCGGCGGCCCCGTTGAGCGTGCGCGGCAGCGTCCACGGGTCGGTCGGATGGTTGGGCACCATCTTGCACAGCCGGTCGACATGGCCATAGCTCATCTGCAGGATGCGTCCGCAATCGCGCAGCACCGCACGCGCCTTGAGCTTGCCGAAGGTGATGATCTGCGCAACATGGTCGTGCCCGTATTTCTGCTGGACATAGCGGATCACTTCGCCGCGCCGCGTTTCGCAAAAGTCGATGTCGAAGTCCGGCATCGAAACGCGCTCGGGGTTGAGGAAGCGTTCGAACAGCAGCCCCAACTTGATCGGGTCGAGATCGGTAATGGTCAGCGCCCAAGCGACCAGCGAACCTGCACCCGAACCGCGCCCCGGCCCCACCGGAATGCCATTATCCTTGGCCCATTTGATAAAGTCGGCAACGATCAGGAAGTAGCCGGGGAAACCCATCTGGTTGATGATCTCCACCTCGTAGTCGAGCCGGTCATCATAGACCTTGCGCTCATCGGCCGACATTTCACCGTAGGGTTCCAGACGAGCTTCAAGTCCCAGCCGCGCGTCCTCGACGAGCTTCAACGCCTCATGCTCAAGGTCGCCTGCAAGACTGGGCAGGATCGGATCGCGGTAAGGTGGCGCGAAAGCGCAGCGTTGGGCGATCACCAGCGTGTTGCGAGTGGCTTCGGGAAGGTCGGCAAACAACTCTTCCATCATCGGGGCCGATTTGACGAAGGCCTGGCGATTGGAGCGTGGGCGATCTTCCGCCTCGATATGGGTTGAATTGGCGATACACAGCATGGCGTCATGCGCCTGGTACATGTGCGGCTCGGCAAAATTGGCCGGGTTGGTCGCGACCAGCGGGAGTTCGCGCGCATAGGCAATGTCGATCAGCGCCGCTTCGGCCTGCTTGCACACTGGGTCACCATGGCGGGCAAGCTCGACGTAGAGTCGGCCAGGAAACAGCTCCTCCAAGCGGTCACACAGAGCCGACGCGTGGCTCGCCTGCCCTTCCGCCAGCAGCCGCGTGAGGGCACCTTCGTTTGCGCCGCTCAACGCGATCAGGCCAGCGGTATGCCCCTCAAGATCATCAAGCGCGACATGCGGCTCAAGCTCCAGCGGGCGATCGAGATGCGCCTTGGAAACCAGGTGGCAGAGATTGTTGTACCCAGCTTCGTCCTGCGCGTAGAGCGGCAGGTAGTCGACCTGCGTCCCTTCAACCCCTTCGCGTACCGGCCGCGCCACGCCCAGCAGAGCGCCGATGATCGGCTGGATCCCCTCGCCCATGCAGGCATTGGCAAACATGACCGCGCCGTAGAGACCGTTGCGGTCGCAGATCGCGATCGCTGGGAAGCCGCGCTCCTTCGCCAACTTGGCAATCGCCTTCGGATCGATCGCCCCTTCGAGCATCGAATAGGAAGAGAGTACGCGCAGCGGGACAAACGGGGCGAAGGCCATAAGTGCAGGCTATGGAATTTTATCCGATTCGGGGAGGTGGCGGTGCGCCGTTTTCTCCACAGGTGCACAGTGGATGGCCGCTTTCAGGCCTGCGCATTTTTGATTCGAATGTCTGGGATTGGGTGG
>SBHJ01000265.1 GCA_006226465.1 Alphaproteobacteria bacterium
GCCTGCGCCCGCCTGCACCTGCGCCTCTTCCTCAGTCATGGCGACATAGACATTGCCACCCTCATCATACCAAGCCGGGATCCGGTGCCCCCACCACAATTGGCGGCTGACACACCAGGGCTGGATGTTTTCCATCCAGTTGAAGAAGGTTTTCTCCCAGCTCTTGGGGACGATCTCGATTTCGCCTGACTTGACCGCTTCGATCGGCTTCTTCGCCAGTTCCTCGGCATTCACATACCATTGGTCGGTCAACCAGGGCTCGATCACCACCCCGCCGCGGTCGCCAAAGGGGGTGGCGATCTGACGCGGCTCGGCGTCGTGTTTCATCCGCTCGCCATCCTTCTCGACGACATGCGGGATCAGGAAGCCGTGCTCCTTGAGCCGTTGCACGACCAGTTCGCGCGCGCCGTCCGTACCGTCACGCTTGAAGCGGTGCAGGCCAATGAATTCGTCCGGCACCAGCCCGTCTGCGGTCTGGCAGGCATTGGCATCGCCATCGAGCATGTTGAGCATCTGCGCCGGTGCAAAACCTGCTCGCTTGCCCACTTCGAAGTCGTTGAAATCATGCCCGGGCGTGATTTTCACCGCGCCGCTGCCCAGTTCGGGATCGGCATGTTCATCCGCTACGATCGGCACCTTGCGGCCCGTGATCGGCAGGATCACATGCTTGCCGACGACTGACTTGTAGCGCTTGTCATCCGGATGCACTGCCACGGCCATGTCCGCCAGCATGGTCTCAGGACGGGTGGTGGCGACCTCGATGTAATCCTGCCCGTTATCGAGGACCACACCGGGCTCTAGCGGGTACTTGAAGTGCCAGAAGCTCCCCGCAATGGTCTGCTGTTCGACCTCAAGGTCCGAAATCGCGGTCTTGAGCTTGGGGTCCCAGTTGACGAGCCGCTTGTCGCGATAGATCAGGCCTTTGTTGTATAGATCGACGAAGACCTTCAGCACCGCCTTGGTGAAGTGCTCGTCCATGGTGAACTGCTCTCTGGACCAGTCCATCGAACAGCCCAGGCGGCGCAGCTGGCGGGTAATTGTGCCGCCACTTTCCGCCTTCCACTTCCACACGATGTCATTGAATTCCTCGCGCGAGTAGTTCGTGCGCTTGTCCTGTCGCTCTTCCAGCTGGCGTTCGACCACCATCTGCGTGGCAATGCCCGCGTGGTCGGTCCCAACCACCCACAGCGCATCCTTGCCGCGCAGCCGCTCGTAGCGGATCACGATATCCTGCAGCGTATTGTCGAGCGCGTGCCCGATGTGGAGCGATCCCGTCACATTGGGCGGCGGATTGACGATTGTATAGGGCTCGGCATCGGGGCGATCGGGCCTGAAGCAGCCGTGCTCCTCCCAATGCGCATACCAGCGGGCTTCGATGGCGGCGGGGTCAAAGGTCTTGGCAAGTTCGTTATTCATATCGCAGCGGCCTTTGCCAGCGCGCGCGTGGCGCCACAACCCGTTATTCTCGTACATCAGCACCTTGTGACGCAGCGATTTTCCCCGCATAGCTGCCAGCTATGGAAGGCGGGGCCAACTTCTCGATCGAGCAGCAGGAAGGCGTTGGTGCAGGACGCTTGATGCTGTCTGGTCCCTATCTGGTCTCGACCATTGGCGCGATCGACCAGGATTTGGAGGCGATCGAGGGTGAAATCGTGGTGATCGACCTGGTAGGCGTGACCGAGATCGACACGGTCGGCGCCTGGATCGTGTGCCGCCTTTCCAGACGCTTCGGGGCCGAAGTCACCGGTGCCAGCGCGCGGGCGCAGCGCCTGATACGCGCGGTCGAGGGAAGCGATAGCGCCGAAGACGTTTCGCCGCCGAAGCTGCCGATCTGGGAAAGTGCATCGGCACGGATGGGAGGTTGGGTCGCGGTTGCCTGGGCCGGAGTTGTCGGGGTGGTCGGGTTTCTTGGCCAGGTTTTGGTCGCGACCGGCAGCCTGATGCGACACCCGCGTCGGTTTCGCACCAAGGCGCTGGTGCGCCAGCTGGAGCTGGTCGGGGTCGATGCCTTGCCGATCATCGGCCTGATGAGCTTCCTGATCGGAATCGTGATTGCGCAGCAGGGATCGGTCCAGCTTGAGCAGTTCGGGGCAGAGGCTTTGACGATCAACCTAGTCGGCAGGATCACCTTGCGCGAACTGGGCGTGTTGATGACTGCCATCATGGTGGCGGGCCGTTCCGGCTCGGCCTTTGCGGCGCAGATCGGAACGATGAAATTGACCGAAGAGGTCGATGCCATGCGCACGATCGGGATTTCACCGGTTGAGGCACTGATAATTCCGCGCATCATGGCTTGCACTTTCATGATGATCTTGCTGGGCTTCTATGCCTCGGTTGTCGCGATCATCGGCGGCGCCGTGGTGGGCGACTTACTGCTCAATATCCCCTTCTGGACCTTCCTCGAACGGATCAAGGAGGTAGTCCCGACACACGACCTTTGGGTCGGATTGATCAAGGCGCCGGTGTTCGGCCTGATCGTTGCGCTGGCGGGTTGCTATCACGGCATGCAGGTGCGTGGTAATTCGGAAGAGGTCGGACTGCGCACCACCATGGCGGTGGTTTCGGCGATCTTTGCGGTAATTGTGCTCGACGCCTTCTTCGCGGTGTTTTTTACAGAGATTGGCTGGGGATGAGCCTGCCCGATCAAGCCTCTCCCGATGCACACCGCCGCTTTCGCGGTGATCATCCGATCGTCGTCAAGGGTCTCAAGACCCAGTTCGGCGAGCACGTTGTGCACGAGGATCTCTCGCTAGAGGTCAATCGCGGTGAGATCCTGGGTGTTGTCGGCGGTTCGGGCACCGGTAAGTCGGTGCTGATGCGCGCGATCATCGGGCTCCAGGCCGCAGCGGAGGGCGAGATCGAGGTCTTCGGGCACTCGATCACCGGTGCAGAGCCGGACGAGGTGATCGGCGTGCGCAGCCGCTGGGGCGTGCTGTTCCAGGGCGGGGCCCTGTTTTCGACCCTGACCGTGGGCGAGAATGTCGAAGTACCGCTGCGCCAGTTCTATCCCGATATCGAGGACGAACTGCGGCACGAAATCGCGCGCTACAAGGTCATGCTGTC
>SBHJ01000291.1 GCA_006226465.1 Alphaproteobacteria bacterium
CTGGCGGCCACCGCGGTGATGAACCAGCACAAGCATCCCTGCATGCCCAAGACGCTGACCATGATGGGCGGCCCGATCGATACGCGCTGCTCCCCCACTTCGGTCAACGACATGGCGATGGAGCGCCCGATCGAATGGTTCCGCCATACGGTGATCGCCACGGTACCAATGCAGTATCGCGGCGCGGGGCGCCGGGTCTATCCCGGGTTCCTCCAGCTCGCCGGCTTCATGAGCATGAACCTGGGCGACCACATGATTAGCCATTACGAGATGTTCAAGCATCTGACCGTGGGTGACGGCGATAGCGCCAAGGGGCACAAGGATTTCTACGACGAATATCGCAGCGTTTGCGACATGACTGCGGAATTCTACCTCCAGACGGTGGAAGAGGTGTTCCAGAAGCACTCGATCCCCAATGGTGAATTCCGCCATCGCGGCGAGGTGGTTGACCTGGGTGCGATCAAGGATACCGCGCTGCTGGCTGTCGAGGGCGAACGCGACGATATATCGGGATTGGGACAGACCAAGGCTGCGCTCGATCTCGCTACCGCCCTGTCAGCCGCGAAGAAACGCTATTATATGGCCGAGGGGGCCGGGCATTACGGCATTTTCAATGGCAGCAAGTGGCGCGGCAAGGTTGCCCCGGTGGTCGAAGAATTCATAGCCGCAAACGGCTAATTGTCGTCAGGGCGTCAGATCCGGATCGGACATATCACCGCTTTCTAGCTGGACGCCGAAGCTGTTCAGCATCATCGAGACCTGTGTGTATTGGCCCACGGTGAAGACCAGGTCCATGCGCCCGCGATCGCCCAATTCCTCAAGCGCGGCCCAGGTCGCATTCGAAACGAAGTGATTCTCTGTCAGTTCATCGGTCGCACGCAACATGGCGGCATCAAGCGCACTCCAGCCTGGCACATCAGGCCCCTGCTTGATCCGCTCGATCTCCGCTTCGCTCAGCCCGCAATCGAGCCCGATCCGGCGATGTTGGGCGAACTCATAGCCCGATCTGCAATTCCAGCCGGTGCGCAGGATCACCAACTCGCGGTCGCGTTCCGAAAGGCTGTTGCGACGCGAAAGAATATAGCTGCCCCAACCGAGGAACGCGCTCAGTCCCTTGGGCGCGTGCGCCAAGGTACGGAAGATATTGAGAACGCTGCCCCTACCCACCTTGTTTTCGGGGTTGAAGAAGGGGGCCAACGCCTCGCGTTGGTCGCCATCGAGCCGGTCGAGATCGACCGGCTCGATACGTGGCACGCGCAATCGCATCAGAACACTTCGAAGAGGCCCGCTGCGCCTTGGCCGCCGCCAATGCACATGGTGACTACGGCATATTTCACCCCGCGACGCTTGCCTTCGATTAGCGCGTGTCCGGTGCAGCGTGCGCCGGTCATGCCAAAAGGATGGCCGATCGAGATCGAACCGCCATTGACGTTGAGCTTGTCATTGTCGATGCCGAGCTTGTCGCGGCAGTAGAGGACCTGCACCGCGAAAGCCTCGTTGAGCTCCCACAGGCCGATGTCATCCATCTTGAGGCCAAACCGGTCGAGCAGCTTGGGAATGGCATAGACCGGGCCGATGCCCATTTCGTCAGGCTCGGTCCCCGCCACGGCCATACCGACATAGCGGCCCAGTGGGGTCAGTCCGCGGCGTTCGGCGACCTTCGCCTCCATCACCACACAAGCCGAGGAACCGTCCGACAACTGGCTGGCGTTACCGGCAGTAATCACCCCGCCTTCACCCATCACCGGCTTGAGGCTGGCGAGGCCTTCGAGCGTGGTGTCGGGACGGTTGCAGTCGTCACGATCTGCGGTGACATCGTGGTAGGAAACTTCCTTGGTCTCTTTGTCCATCACCGCCATGGTGGCCTGGCACGCCACGATCTCGTCATCGAACTTGCCCGCCGCTTGCGCCGCTGCGGTGCGCTGTTGCGATTGGAGCGAATATTCGTCTTGGTATTCGCGGCTGATATTGTAGCGCTTGGCGACTACTTCTGCCGTGCCGATCATTGGCATGTAGATATGCGGATGCATTTCCAGCAGCTCGCGGTCAGGTTCGACGAACAGCTTGCCGCTGCCCGAAACCTTGGAAATGCTCTCGACCCCACCGGCAACGCAGATGTCCATATTGTCGACCAACACTTGCTTGGCCGCTGTGGCAATAGTCATCAGGCCCGAAGAGCACTGGCGATCGATCGTCATGCCCGGAACCGTCACCGGCAGGCCTGCCCTCAACGCGGCTAGCCGTGCGACATTGCCGCCGGTCGAGCCCTGCTGCACCGCCGCACCCATGATCACATCGTCGACTTCGCCGCCTTCGATCCCGGCACGTTCGACCGCCGCCTTGATCGACCAGCCCCCCAGCGTCGCGCCGGTGGTGTTGTTGAACGCGCCGCGTATGGCCTTGGTCAGGGGGGTGCGGGCGGTTGAAACGATGACTGCATCGCGAGACATGGGATTTCCTTTTCTCGTCATCCCAGCGAAGGCTGGAAACTATTGCCTATTGGCACTTGCTAGATTGCGACCTCAGCCTTCGCTGAGGTGCCGGTTACACGAAGAACTGCATGATCCATTCGCAGATCAGGGCGGGCTTATCCTCGCCTTCGATCTCGATGGTAATTTCGCAGGTCTGTTGCCACTGGCCGGGGCGCTTCTCGACCATTTCGAGCAGCTTCCAATGGCCGCGAATGCGCTTGCCAACCCGAACGGGAGAAATGAAGCGGGTTTTGTTGCCGCCGTAATTGATGCCCATCTTCACGCCATCGGCGCGCGGGAAACCGCCATGGGCCGAAAGATAGGGGATCATCGACAGTGTCATGAAGCCGTGGACGATGGTGCCACCAAACGGGGTCAGCTTGGCCTTTTCCACGTCGACATGGATAAACTGATGGTCGCCCGTGGCATCGGCGAACATGTTGACCTTGTCCTGGGTCATCTCGACCCAATCGCTGGTGCCGATGACTTCACCCACCTTGGTGGCTAGTTCTTGCGGGGTCATGCGCCTCTCCTCTGATCGCTGGACGACTCTTGCGTCGTATCGCCCAGCTTCATGCCGCAATGC
>SBHJ01000209.1 GCA_006226465.1 Alphaproteobacteria bacterium
GCGCATGGCGATCTGTCGGAGAATGCCGAATATCATGCGGCAAAGGAACGCCAGGGCCAGGTCGAAGCACAGATTGCCGAGATCGAGGACAAGGTTACCCGTGCGCAGATCATCGATCCGGCTACGCTTTCGGGCGACAAGATCGTGTTTGGCGCGACCGTGACATTGCTCGACGATGCCGACAAGCCGGTGCGCTACCAGATCGTGGGCCAGACTGAGGCCGATGCCAACAAGGGGCGGATTTCGTACAATTCGCCGCTCGGTCGCGCGCTGATCAGCAAGAAGGTCGGCGACGAGATCGAAGTGACCGTCCCTTCGGGCGATCGCTTCTACCTGGTCGAAAAGATCGAATTTATCTGATTCGATTGTGGACGACCGGGCGCGTTACGCGTCCGGCGTCAGCAGCCGGTGGATATGGACCACCACATATTTCATCTCGGCATCATCGACGGTGCGCTGGGCGTTTGAACGCCAGGCATCGACCGCGGCGTCATAGTCACTGAATACGCCTACCACGTGAATGCTTTCCGGATCGGCAAATTCCATCGAGCGCGGGTCCTTGACCCGCCCGCCCATCACAAGGTGGAGTTTTTGCGTGGATTGGGTTTCTTCCATGGTGTGAACTTTCTGTCCGCGGGGAGGTTTCGCCGCGCGCCATAGACGAAGGGGCGCAACAGGCAAGCCCATGCGGCGAGAGATTCGATTGGTTGCAAACGGAGTTAGTAGGCTAGATCAGTCGATCAATTCGTCATCGTCCGCCTTGGTCTTCGCGGCTTCGGCAGCTTGTTCGATCAGCTTGACGCCATAGGCCAGCGCAGCGTCAATCAGTAAACCGGTCAAAATACCTCCGCGCTTACCCAGCTTGCGCCCGCTCTTGGTCAAGGCTCCGACCGCCAGCCCGATCCCGATCGCGCCACCCAGAGTCGCCAAAGGGTGCTTGCGCACAAAGCCTGTCGCAGCCTGAGCGGCCTCAATTGCTTGTTGCGCGATCTCGCGTTCGGCCAGCCGTTTGCGACCCGCCTCAATCTTCTCGCTCAACATCAGGCGTTTGTTGTCACTCGCCATCTATCGCTCCGGTTTGAGAATCAGGATCTTCGTCATCGCTGAACAGGGACATGATCGGGTTGCGAGCGAACCACAAGGCCATAGCGCCGAGAAGGACCGCCAAAGTACCGCGATTGTTCTGTGCGGTTTCGCCGGCCTGGTCGAGCAACTGCGATGCGCTTTCGCCAACCCTGTCGAGCATTCGTTCGCTCAGGCTTTTCGAAATCAGGTCGGCGCGAAGGTTGGCAATATCGGCTTCGAGCAGGCTGCGTGCCGCATCACGCAAGGTGCGAAACTCGATCATCTGGCGCTTGAGGTCGGTCACGGCTTGATTTCCTCGAACGCCTCGCCGATTTCGCGCATACGGCTACGCAGCAAAGCCACCATCACGGCCGCACCCACCAGCAGGACACCCACAACCACGCCGGTCGCACCCAGCGCGGTCAATGTTGGACTCAACGCGATAATCAGCCCGATGACAATGCCAACCAGTGCGAGATGGACGAAGGCCAGCGCGAAAAACAGCAGCAGGGCGACCGTCTTTCCGCGATCGGCGGTATAGGCTAGGCGCGATTTCTGGTAGGCGATCTCTGCTTCGGCATAAGTCCTGCCATCATCGATCAGCGCAACGATCTCGTCCTGCAGCCGATGATGGCTAGGCGCAAGCTCATCGTCATCGCCGCGCAGAGCCGCGTCGATCTCGTCTTCCGCATTGTCCTGCCGAGCGTCCGGCAGGTCTTCGTCCCGCATGCCTTACCCCCTCAGGCTGGTTTCAGTCGCGGCCGCCGCGGAACATTCGTGCAATCAGGAAGCCGGCGATGGCCGCCAAACCAATAGCAACGCCGGGGCTCTTGCGCACCATTTCGCGCGCATCTTCGCCGAAATCCTCGACACTTTTCGTATCGAGCTTGGCAGAAGCTTCCTGCAGGCTACGCGACGCACGGCGGGCATAGTCGCCATATTGCTCGCCGAAACGGGTGTCGAGCTCGGCAGCCGTATCGCCGACCACCTTGCCGAGCGATGAAATACCATCGCTAAGCCGGGTCTTGCCTTCGGTCGCCAGTTCGCCTGCACGAACCTTGGCTTCACCGCTATATTCCTTGGCCTGGCTTACCAGGTCGGAACTCTTGCTCTTGGCTTGCTCGCGATAGGCGTCGGCGCGTTCGCCGGCTTCGGCGCGCAGCGCTGCAGCGCCAGCTTTCGCTTCTTCCAATGCGGCATTGAAACGGCTCTTGGCTTCGGTCTTGTTGTCCATGGGGGTGGGTTCCGCTTTCTTGGGGGTGGATTTTTTCGCGGCAGGCTTGCGGGCCTTGCTGCCGCCTTTTGGGGTGGTGGTCGCTTTAGCCATGACTTCTATCCTTTGCCCTCGCTGGCTACGTATTCCATGTGCCATATAGCACTATTCTTCATTCAAATCGCGAACGCAACTTGCGCCCGCAAGTTCCGGCGCATACAGCGCCCGGCATCCCTCAATATGGGGGTGTCTTATGAGTTTACAACACCAAGTGCCGGAGCCTACTCCATGACTGCGATTATCGATATTCATGGCCGCGAAATCCTCGATAGCCGCGGCAACCCCACCGTAGAAGTCGATGTCTTGCTGGAAGATGGCAGTTTCGGGCGCGCAGCGGTTCCGTCTGGGGCTTCGACCGGGGCGCACGAGGCGGTCGAGCTGCGCGATGGCGACAAGCACCGATACCTGGGCAAGGGTGTGCTCAAGGCGGTCGATGCCGTGAACGGCGAGATCGCTGATACGATCCTGGGCCTCGACGCAGAGGACCAACGCGATATCGACCTGGCGATGATCGCGCTTGACGGCACCGTCAACAAGGGCCGGATCGGTGCCAATGCTATCCTCGGCACCAGCCTGGCAGTGGCCAAGGCTGCGGCCAATGCGCGCGGCCTGCCGCTCTATGCCTATCTAGGTGGGGTGGCCGCGCACCGCCTGCCGGTACCGATGATGAACATCATCAACGG
>SBHJ01000163.1 GCA_006226465.1 Alphaproteobacteria bacterium
GGCAATCGCAGCTTCGCCCGAAGTCATGTATCGGGCTGCCAATGCTGCACCAGCCTTCTCCAGCTTGGAGGCACGATCGGCATCGCTGGCCGGACCTGCGCCCGTTATGGCGACGCGGACAAGCTTGCCATCGCGCGTCACAAAACCTTCGAACAACTGCCCTGCCTTGCCCTTGAAACGAGCCGCTTCGGCACCTTCGGTCAAGACGGGCTCAAGCCCGACAGGTAGTTCACCCTCATTCACAACATAGGCGTGCAGGCGGATGTCGCCCGGGATCGTTGCACCAAATTCAATCTGCATGAAAACTCCGCGAGAAATGCTGTCTGGCAGCGGTGCACCACATGAATGCCGCGCTCAAACCCCGCTGCCTGCCAATGACGATTGCGATTAGGCGCGAGCGGTGCGATAGGCAAGTCATGTCCCCGAACCCGCAGCCACGCCTGCAAGCATTCCTTGGCCGCTTGGTACCTCTTGCTGCAATCCCGCTGGCTCCGGGGCTGTGCCTGGCCGTGTCTGCACCGGCACTGGCGCAAGTCGTGGCCGAGCCATCGATCGTGGCGCCAGACAGTGAAATTGCATCACAGCAAACCGCAACGGGCCGCGAGATCGAATTCCGGGCCGACAACCTCGACTACGACAGCGAGAAGGAGCGCGTAATCGCCAGCGGCAATGTCGTGATGGTGAGCGAAGAAGGCTCTGTCCGTGCCGACGAGGTGGTTTGGGATCGCAGTGCAGGCACAATCATTGCTCACGGCAATGTCCGGGTAGTCGGCCCAGAGGGCGACCAACTCTACACCGAAAGCGCCGAACTGACCGACACCTTTGAAGCCGGCGCCATGTCGGAGCTGCTGGTTGCCTTGCGCGCCGGCGGGCGGCTGGCGGCGCGCGGCGGTGAACGCGGGGATGACGGGACCGTGGTCCTGACCGACGCCGCCTACAGCGCCTGTGGCGTGCGCGACCAGCAAGGCTGCGACAAGAGCCCCAGTTGGCGCATCACAGCCAGCCGCGTCACCTACGATCCGCGAGACAACCGGATCGGGTTCAAGGGCGCCATGCTCGAAGTGTTCGGTATGCGCATCTTGCCAATGCCTGGACTGGCTGTGCGGACCGATGGACGGGCGATTTCCGGCGTCCTGGTGCCAGACTTGAGAGTGTCCGAATCCAACGGCGTCGAAATCAGCGGCAAATATTATGTCCGTCCGGCGGACAATATGGATTTGACGCTCGGCACGTTCCTCTACACCCAGGTCAAGCCAATGGTTTCTGCCGAATGGCGGCACCTGACCGGGCGCGGCGCCTATCAGATCACCGGCTATGCCACCCACAGCAGCCGCATCGCCAGCTTTACCGGTGTGCCAGACAGCCAGGACGATTTTCGTGGCTATCTGTTTGCCAACGGTCGTTTCCAGTTCACTCCCGATTGGAGCCTGACAGGATCGGTGCGGCGGACAACCGACCGCACTTTCCTGCGACGCTATGACATTAGCCGCGATGATCGACTGCGCTCGACGCTGAACCTGGAGCGGATCGATCAGAATTCCTACCTTTCGATAGCAGGATGGTCGACCCAGACCCTGCGGCTTGATGCGCCGCAGGGGCAAGTTCCGCTGGTCGTGCCGGCGATCGACTATCGCCGCCGGATCGATGACCCCATGCTGGGCGGAATGATCGAGCTACAGCTCAATTCGCTCAATCTCATGCGCGATGCGGGACAGGACACGCAGCGGGCTTTTGCCGGGGCCAGATGGGACTTGCGCCGACTGACGGGGTTGGGACAGTTGGTGACAGTTTCTGGGCTTGTCAGGGGCGATATCTACCACACCAATCAAACCAGCCTCACCGCCACCCCGATCTATCGAGGCGACGAAGGATGGCAGGGACGCGGCATTGCCATCGGCGCGATCGATGTCGAATGGCCGTTTATCGGTGAGGCATTCGGCGGAACGCAAGTGTTCAAGCCACGGCTGCAGCTGGTGGCCAGCCCACCGATCCGCAATCTGTCGATCCCCAACGAAGATGCGCGCGCGATCGATCTCGAGGATTCGAACCTTTTCGCGCTCAATCGCTTTCCCGGCTACGATCGGATCGAAGGCGGCGTCAGGCTGACCTATGGCGCGGATTGGGAATTGCAGCGTCCCGGTTGGCGACTGAAGACCACTGTCGGGCAGTCGTACCGTTTTGACAGAAGGCCCGAAATTCTGCCCGACGGTACAGGCCTGTCCGAACGCGTGTCCGATTTCGTGGGCCGGACCGAGCTGCGGCTGCGCGATTTCGTCAAGCTCACCCATCGCTTCCGGCTCGACAAGGATGGCCTGGCGGTGCGCCGCAATGAGTTCGACGCTGCGGTTGGCAGCGAGCACACCTATGCCGAAGTAGGCTATTTGCGGCTCAACCGTGACATCGCCGGATTGGAAGACCTGCAGGACCGCGAAGAACTGCGTGCCGCGGTGCGGGTGGCGTTTGCGCGATACTGGTCGGCATTCGGTTCCGGCGTGTTCAATCTGACCGACAGGAACGAGGACCCTACCGAGACTTCCGACGGGTTCGAACCGATCCGCACAAGATTGGGTATCGCCTATCAGGATGACTGCATGGAATTCGGCCTGACCTGGCGCCGCGACTACGTGACCGCAGGCGACGCGCAGCGCGGCGATACCTTCCAGGTTTACTTCGCATTGCGGAATCTGGGATTCCGTTAGAGCGAAAGCGTTGGCAGCCCATTTCAAACACGCTATCTGCACCCGCAACTCAGCTAGGGTTAAGCCGGATTCTGCCAACAGGCTCGGTCAAAATGGGCGCAATGCGCTGCAATTGGATTAAACTTGTGACATTGAAACTTATCCCGAACTGCCTTGTCTCTCTGGCCGCGCTCGCTGTCACCGCCACGCCCATTGGTGTCCAGGCACAGGGGGTTGCAGACGGAATTGCACCGGAATCCGTACCCGAAATAAGCCGGGATCCGAATAATCGCGCCCCGACGGCGATCGTCAACGGCCA
>SBHJ01000157.1 GCA_006226465.1 Alphaproteobacteria bacterium
AAAACTGGTGCTGCTGGGGAGGATTGAACTCCCGACCTCACCCTTACCAAGGGTGCGCTCTACCACTGAGCTACAGCAGCGCCCGCATCGACGTGCCAGTTGGGGTGCCAAATGGACCCGGCTGTCGAGGTGGCGCGCCTATTGTCGCGCGGGCCCGTAATGTCAAGCCAAGCTTGCGTGCATCTTGAGCTTGTGGCGCTTTATCGGCAAGGCGTTTCACATGGGTGAAGACCGCAGCAATAATCTGTCGCGCGAAGAGCGCCTGGCCGCGAAACTGCGCGAAAATCTGCGTCGCAGGAAGGCGCAGGCGCGTGAATTCGAAACGCATGAGCCAAATCAACCGCCAAGCGGGGTTCCCAACGTAGGCGATGGCAGCTAACGCCTCGCGCTCTTTCCAAGCAAGTGGAGCCTGATCGATGCCCAAGCTTATTCTCGTCCGCCACGGCCAGAGCCAGTGGAATCTCGAGAATCGCTTCACCGGATGGTGGGACGTCGATCTGACCGAACGCGGCGTGGAAGAGGCCATGGCGGCAGGCGCGTTGATCAAGGACAAGGGCGTGGAACCGACCCGCGCCTTCACCTCGCTCCAGACCCGCGCGATCCGCACGCTGCATCTGGCGCTGCATCAATGCGACCGTTTGTGGATCCCCGAAACCAAGAACTGGCGGCTCAACGAGCGCCATTATGGCGGACTGACCGGGCTCGACAAGCAGGAGACGCGCGACAAGCACGGCGACACGCAGGTCCATATCTGGCGCCGCAGCTTCGACGTACCCCCGCCCGAGCTTGAGCCGGGCAGTCGCTATGACCTTGCGAATGACCCGCGTTATGCGGGGGTCGATGTGCCTCGCACCGAAAGCCTCAAGCTCACGATCGAGCGCGTGTTGCCCTATTGGGAGAGTGACATCCTGCCGGTGTTGGCAAGCGGCGAGACCGTGATCATCTCTGCCCATGGCAATTCGCTGCGCGCGCTGGTCAAGCACCTGTCCGGTATCTCCGATGAGGACATCACCGGGCTGGAGATTCCCACCGGGCAGCCGATCATCTATGACTTCGATGACGCGATGACGCCGGGTGAGCGTTATTACCTCAAGGATAGCTGAGCGAGGAGCGGCAAATGGGGGGCAAGGTAGCGATCGTGATGGGCAGCCAGTCCGACTGGCCAACCATGCAATGCGCCGCGCAGGTGCTTGAGGAACTGGAGGTCGAGCACGAAACGCGGATCGTTTCCGCCCATCGCACGCCTGACCGGATGGCTGCCTTTGCCAAGGGCGCCGAGGGCGACGGCTTCGACGTGATCATTGCGGGCGCAGGCGGCGCAGCGCACCTCCCCGGCATGATCGCTTCGATGACGCACCTGCCGGTATTGGGCGTACCGGTCCAATCAAAAGCGCTGTCGGGCATGGATAGCCTGCTGTCGATCGTGCAGATGCCCGCCGGTATTCCGGTCGGCACGCTGGCGATCGGCGAAGCGGGCGCAACCAATGCCGGGCTGATGGCGGCAGCGATCCTGGCCTTGCAGGACGAGGAACTGTCCGACCGCCTGCAGGATTGGCGTGCGGCACGCAGCGCCGCCGTGGCGGAGCAACCGCAGGGATGACGATCGCACCGGGTTCAACCATCGGCATTCTCGGGGGTGGCCAGCTCGGCCGGATGATGGCGGTTGCCGCGGCGCAGCTCGGCTATCACGTGATCGGTTATGCCCCGACGGGAGACAATGTCGCTGCCGAACTGTGCAGCGACTTCTTCGAGAATGGCTGGGGCGACAAGGCCGCGCTCGCCGCCTTCGCCAGCAAGTGCGACGTGGTGACATGGGAGTTCGAAAACGTCCCGCCCTCCGCAGTCGAGATGATCCCGCCCCATATGCTGCGCCCTGATCCGCGCGCGCTGGGCATCGCGCAGGATCGCCTGAGGGAAAAGCGCTTCATCGAGGATCTGGGCGGCAAGCCAGCTCCCTATGCTGCGGTCGATTCGGACAGTGATCTACGGATGGCGGTGGAGCGGATCGGCGCACCCGGCATCCTCAAGACCAGTCGCGATGGCTATGATGGCAAGGGGCAATGGCGGATCGCCTCGGTGCGCGACATGGAGAGCGTGCGTTTCCCCGGCAAGCCTTGCGTCTATGAGGGCCTGGTCAATTTTGAGGCCGAGTTCTCGGTTATTTTGGTTCGCGGTGCAGAGGGCGATATCCGCTTCTGGGATTCGACCGAAAATGTGCACGAGGCTGGCATGCTCGCCACCTCGACCCTGCCGACATGCGATGCTGTCGCGGAGCAGATTTCTGCCGCGCGCGAGCTGGCGGGAAAGGTGGCCGATGCGCTGAAATATGTTGGCGTGTTGACGCTGGAATTCTTTGCGACGAGCGAAGGACCAGTGTTCAACGAAATGGCGCCGCGGGTCCACAATTCGGGCCACTGGACCATCGAGGGCGCAGCCACCAGCCAGTTCGAAAACCATATCCGCGCGATTTGCGGCCTGCCATTGGGCAGCGCCGCCACGCGTTTCGAGCGGATCGAAATGCGCAATATCGTGGGCGTAGATGCCTTGAGCGCGCATGCGATCTTGGGCGAGGATGGCGAAGCGCATCTCCATCTTTACGGCAAGAAGGAAGCGCGCGAGGGCCGCAAGATGGGCCATGTAACACGCGTCAGCCGCGCCGGAACCTAACGGCATGGAGCAGCAGCTGTTCCTGATCTATGCCCGCGCTGCCAATGGCACGATCGGAAGGGACGGCAAGCTACCCTGGCATATTTCTGCCGACCTCAAGCGATTCAAGGCGCTGACACTCGGCAAGCCCATGATCATGGGACGCAAGACCTTCGAGAGCTTCCCTTCGCCGCTTCCCGGAAGGCGGCACATCGTGCTGACGCGCGATCGCGATTGGCAGGCCGAGGGCGCAGAGGTGGCGCATTCGGTCGGCGAAGCGCTAACCTTGGCTGGCGAAGGCGAGGTGGCGGTGATCGGAGGCGCGGAAATCTATGCGCTGTTCCTGCCGCT
>SBHJ01000178.1 GCA_006226465.1 Alphaproteobacteria bacterium
GCGCCTGCAATAATTTCAATGAGTTCGGTGGTGATCGCGGCCTGGCGGCTGCGGTTGTACTGGATCGTCAGCTTGTTGATCAGATCGCCGGCGTTGCGCGTGGCATTGTCCATCGCGGTCATCGAAGCGCCCTGTTCGCTTGCTTCACGTTCCAGCAGCGAACCGAAGATCTGCGTCTTGATGTAGCGCGGCAGCAATTCGGTGAGGATTTCTTCCTCTTCCGGCTCGTATTCGACTGCAGCGGTCCCCTCCGAAGCCGCTTCCGGCTTGGGAACCGGGATCAGCTGGACCGTGGTCGGATCCTGCGCCAGCGCACTCTGGAACACGGGATAAATCAGGTGTGCAACATCGAACTTGCCGCCATCGAACATCTCGATCAGCTCTGCCGTGATCGCCTCGGCCTCTTCGTAGCCGGGCTGGCGGACATTGCTGGTGTCGAAATTCTGGACGATCTGGCGCTCGTAATCGCGCTTGATCGGCGCGCGGCCCTTGCGACCGATGAGGTAGAATTCGACCGTTTTGCCGTCGGCGATCAACGCCTTGGCCTTGGCCTTGGCTTCCTTGACCACGTTCGAGTTCAAGCCGCCGCACAGGCCCTTGTCGGTGTTGACCACGACCAGCAGGTGGCGCTGGTCGCTGCCGGTCCCGGCGAGCAGTTTGGGCGCAGATTCGCCGCTGACCTTGCCTGCGAGCGAGGCCATCACCGTGCTGAAACGCTCGGCATAGGGGCGGGCGGCTTCGGCCGCAGCCTGGGCACGGCGCAGCTTGGCCGCTGCGACCATCTGCTTGGCCTTGGTGATCTTCTGGGTCGATTTGACCGAGTTGATCCGACCTTTGAGTTCTTTAAGCGAGGCCATGTTGGCTCCCTACGTTTCTCTCAGGCTCAGGCGAAAGTCTTGGCGAATGCGTCGAGCGCGGCCTTGGTCTTGTCGGCCACTTCGCCTTCGAACTTGGTCGTCTCGCGAATTTCCTTGAGGATATCGGCGTGTTCCGAACGCATGTGGCTGAGCATGGCGGCTTCGTATTCGGTCACCCGATCGGTCGGGATCGCATCGAGATAGCCATTGGTGCCTGCGAAGATCGACACGGTCTGCTCTTCGAACGGCATGGGGCTGAACTGCGGCTGCTTGAGCAGCTCGGTCAGACGCGCACCGCGGTTGAGCAGCTTCTGCGTTGCGGCATCGAGGTCCGAGCCGAACTGGGCGAAGGCCGCCATTTCGCGATACTGCGCCAGCTCCAGCTTGATCGAGCCCGATACTTTCTTCATCGCCTTGGTCTGGGCGGCACCGCCAACGCGGCTGACCGACAGGCCGACGTTGATCGCCGGACGGACACCTTGGTAGAACAGGCCGGTTTCGAGGAAGATCTGGCCGTCGGTGATCGAGATCACGTTGGTCGGAATATAGGCCGAAACGTCGCCCGCCTGCGTCTCGATGATGGGGAGAGCGGTCAGCGAGCCGCCGCCATTGGCGTCGTTCATCTTCGCCGCACGTTCGAGCAGGCGGCTGTGGAGATAGAACACGTCGCCCGGATAGGCTTCGCGGCCCGGAGGACGACGGAGAAGAAGCGACATCTGGCGGTAAGCCACGGCCTGCTTCGAAAGGTCGTCATATACGATCACGGCGTGCATGCCGTTGTCGCGGAAGAACTCGCCCATCGCACAGCCGGTGTAGGGTGCGAGATACTGCAGCGGAGCAGGCTCCGAAGCGGTTGCGGCGACGACGATCGAATATTCCATCGCGCCGTTTTCTTCGAGCTGGCGGACGATCTGCGCCACGGTCGAACGCTTCTGGCCGACGGCGACATAGATGCAGTAGAGCTTCTTGCTCTCATCGTTCCCGGCGTTGATGTCCTTCTGGTTGATGAAGGTATCGATCGCGACGGCGGTCTTGCCGGTCTGGCGGTCACCAATGATTAGCTCGCGCTGGCCGCGGCCGACGGGGACGAGTGCGTCGAGCGCCTTGAGGCCGGTCTGCACCGGCTCGTTCACCGACTTGCGCGGGATGATGCCCGGAGCCTTGACTTCGACGCGGCTGCGCTCGGTCGTTTCGATCGGGCCCTTGCCGTCGATCGGGTTGCCCAATGCGTCGACCACGCGGCCGAGCAGGCCCTTGCCGACCGGAACGTCCACAATGGTGCCGGTCCGCTTGACGCTGTCGCCTTCCTTGATCTCGGCGTCAGAACCGAAAATCACGACGCCGACGTTGTCGGCTTCGAGGTTAAGGGCCATGCCCTGCACACCGTTGGCGAATTCGACCATCTCACCGGCCTGGACCTTGTCGAGGCCGTGGATGCGGGCGATACCGTCACCCACCGAGAGAACGGAGCCGACTTCGCTGACTTCGGCTTCACTGCCGAAGCTGGCGATCTGGTCCTTGATGACCTTTGAGATTTCTGCGGCGCGGATTTCCATTTTCAGCCTTTCATCGAGCTTGTTGGCATACGGGCTTTCAGCCCTTCATTGCCTGCGCGAGGGAGTTCAAACGAGTGCGGATCGAGCCATCAATGCGCTGCGATCCAATGGTGACGACGAGCCCGCCCAGGAGATCCGGGTCAACGCTCGACTTGAGCTTTACGGTGCGGCCTTCGCGCGCGGTCAACTTGTCCTTCAGGGCAGTCAACTGGTCATCGCTCAGCGCATGGGCGCTGGTGACATCGGCGGTCACTTCGCCGCGCTGTGCAGCGGCGATGGTCTGGAAGGCAACGATCATGTCGCCCAGCGCGCCGAGGCGGCGGTTGGCGGCAAGCACGCCGAGGAAGTTTGCGGTGAGGTCCGACAAACCAAGATGCTTGGCCACTGCACCGATCGCCGCGCCTTGGGCCGAACGGCTCAGCTGCGGGTTGGTGGTGACAGCACGCAAATCGCCCGATTCGGCGATTGCAGCCTCCAGCTTTTCAAGGTCCGATTCGACCGCGCTGACGCTGCCGTTCTCGGATGCGAGCTCGAACAGGGCCGAAGCGTAACGCCCTGCCAGGCTAGCCTTAATACC
>SBHJ01000016.1 GCA_006226465.1 Alphaproteobacteria bacterium
GAGCGCTTGAAATGACGACCATCGACCACATCGAAGTTGTGATCGCGGATATTCCGACGATCCGGCCGCATGTGCTGGCGATGGCGACCATGCACAGTCAGGCCGTAGTGCTGCTCTTTCTGCGCCGCAGCGACGGGATCGTGGGACTGGGCGAGGCGACCACGATCGGCGGTCTGGCCTATGGCGAGGAAAGCCCCGAGAGCATGAAGGTCAATATCGAGACCTATTTTGCGCCGCTGTTGAAGACCTGCGATGCGGATGATCCGGCATCAGCGATGGCGCTGCTCGAAAAGCATATCGTCGGGAACCGTTTCGCCAAATGCGCGGTCGAAACCGCGCTCTACGACGGTTTGGGACATGCTGAGGGAAAGCCCGTTTCGGACTATTTCGGCGGTGCACAAACCGGCCGGCTTGAGGTCGCATGGACTCTCGCCAGCGGAGATACCGGCGCCGATATTGATGAAGGCGAGCGCATGTTGGCCGAGCGCCGCCATCGCCATTTCAAGCTCAAGATCGGCAAGCGCGATGTCGCGGCGGATTGCGCGCATGTCGCGGCAATAGCGCGCGCATTCGAAGGTCGCGCGTCGGTCAGGGTGGATGTCAACCAGGCCTGGTCGCGCGAGCAGGCCAGCGAGGGCGCTTCGCTGCTGCAGGATGCGGGTGTGGCGCTGGTCGAACAGCCGCTAGCGAAGGACGATGTCGAGGGCATGGCGGCGCTGGCTGCGCGCCACGAGATTGCCATAATGCCCGATGAGGCATTGCAGGGACCGGTCAGTGCAGGCCGTCTCGCAGCGGCGAGAGCGGGCGATGTATTCGCTTTGAAGATCGCGCAGTCTGGCGGTTTGTCGAAAGCCCGTGAGGTCGCGACGATCGCGCGCAAGGCGCAGATCGCGCTCTACGGTGGAACCATGCTCGAAGGGGGGGTTGGTACAGCCGCTTCGGCGCATCTGTTTGCCAGTCTGCCCCCGATGGAGTGGCATACCGAACTTTTTGGCCCGCTGCTGATGACCGAAGAGATTCTGACCGATCCGCTTAACTACGGCGACTTCGGTTTGGACCTTCCATCAGGTCCCGGCCTTGGAGTCACGGTCGACCGCGACAGGCTCGAAACGTTCAGGCGCGCATAGGAGGAAAGGCAAAGCATGCTGTTCATGGTGGAGATGGACCTCGACGTTCCTTACGACGTCGACAAGGCGGTTTTCGAGGACATGAAGGCGCGCGAGAAGGCGCGTTCGCAGGAACTGCAGCGCGAAGGCAAGTGGCCGCATATCTGGCGGGTCGCGGGGCGCTACGCCAATGTCAGCATTTTCGATGTAGAGGATGCAGGCGAACTCCACGAGATCATGATGAGCTTGCCGCTCTATCCATTCATGACCGTCAAGGTCACGGCGCTTTGCCGCCATCCATCCGACATCGACCAGGACCAATGAGAACGGGAGCTACCCCATGACCAACATTCTGAATTCCAAGGCAGTCCAAGACCTGCTCGACCGCGCCAGCGGGCTGAGCGAAAGCGGCGGCAATCCGCGCCTCAAGGCGATCACCCGCGACGTGCTGGAAGCGATCATGACGATCATCGAGAAGCATGACATTTCCGAAAGCGAGTTCTGGCAGGCGACGCAGTTCCTGCAGGATGGCGCGCAGGAATTCGGGCTGATCGCGCCCGGCGTGGGGATCGAGCATTTCCTCGACCTGCACATGGATGCGAAGGATGCAGAAGCTGGCCAGACCGGCGGCACCCCGCGAACCATCGAAGGCCCGCTCTATGTCGCGGGCGCACCGCTGGTCGACGGTGATCTTTCGAAGACCAATGATGTCAACCTCACCGATGACCCCGACGATACCGAAACGCTGACCATGTCCGGCAAGGTGAAGGGTCCCGATGGCGAGCCGGTCAAGGATGCCATCCTCCACGTCTGGCACGCGAACTCGCAGGGTTTCTACTCGCATTTCGATCCCACGGGAGCGCAGAGCGATTTCAACAATCGTCGCCGTATCAAGCTTGGGCCGGACGGACGCTATGCATTCCGTTCAAAGATGCCGCGCGGCTATTCCTGCCCGCCGGGTGGAGCGACCGCGAACCTGATGGAGATGCTCGGACGGCATGGCGATCGCCCGGCCCACGTCCATTTCTTCATCGAGGCACCGGGCTACCGCACGCTGACCACGCAGATCAATTTCGGCGACGATCCGCATGCACGTGACGATTTCGCATTCGGAACGCGCGAGGGTTTGCTGCCGGTTCCGAACCGCGATGGCGATACGGCCGATATCGAGTTCGACTTCGAATTGCAGAAAGCGCGGTCGAGCGACGACGAGGCTTTCTCGCAGCGTCCGCGGGCGGAGGCCTGACCCGGCATGCAGAAGGTCTATACTTCGCCGGCGGCTGCCCTCGAAGGCGTACTGTTCGACGGCATGACGATCATGTCCGGCGGTTTCGGGCTGTCCGGCAACCCGGAAAGCCTGATCCCCGAGATCAAGGCGGCTGGGGTGAAGAACCTGACGGTCATCTCCAATAATGCCGGGGCTGACGGGTTCGGCCTGTGGATGCTGCTCCAGACCCGGCAGGTTGGTAAGATGATCAGCTCGTACGTCGGCGAGAACAAGCTGTTCGAACAGCAATATCTCGATGGCAACCTCGAACTTGAGCTCAACCCCCAGGGCACGCTGGCCGAACGCATTCGCGCGGGCGGGGCGGGCATTCCGGCCTTCTACACCAAGACCGGCGTCGGGACGGTGGTCGCCGAGGGCAAGCCGGTGGAGGAATTCGAGGGTGAAGCCTATGTGCGCGAAACCTGGCTCAGGGCGGACCTCTCGATCGTCAAGGCGTGGCGTGCGGACACGAGCGGCAACCTAATGTTCCGCAAGACAGCGCGGAATTTCAACGCGCCGATGGCGACGGCGGGCAAGGTGACGGTGGTTGAGGCGGAGGAAATCGTCGAGCCGGGAAC
>SBHJ01000073.1 GCA_006226465.1 Alphaproteobacteria bacterium
TTGATCCCCTATGCCGCGATGAAAGTCATCGCCAACAATGTTGGCCAGGCATCGCGCAACTCGATCGTCGGCCCGATCGACCGCGTGTTGGGCTTTGGTTTTGGTGCGTTGAAGGGCGCGCTCATCGTCGTGATTGGCTTTTCGATCCTGTTCCTGGGTTACGATACGGCCTGGGGCTACAAAGGGCGCCCAGAGTGGATGGTTACTGCCCGCACTTATCCGTTTGTCGATGCCGGATCGCGCACTTTGGTGAAAATGGTTGCCGACCGGCATGACCGGCTCCAGGCAGAGGCGGAAGAACTCGAATGAGTGCTGGCACAGCCGGCAAGCTTTATACTCCCGCCATGCTCAGCCTCGCGACTGAATTGGCGCATTTCCCGCTAATAGGCGATTGGCCGCACAAGGCATCCTCGCGCTCCCGTACATGTGGCAGCACTGTAGAGCTGGGGCTGCGCCTCGCAGACGATGGGACAGTTGATGCCATCGGCCTCAAGATCTCTGCTTGCGCCATCGGCCAGGCTTCTGCTGCACTGCTGGCAAAGTCGATCAGTGGCAAGGCCGCGCCCGAAGTACTTGCAGCAAGGAACGCGATCGAGGCTTGGCTGGCCAGCAAGGATCCCTTGCCGGACTGGCCCGGGCTTGAACTCATCGAGGCAGCGCGAGACAGTAAGGGACGGCACGGTGCATTACTGCTTTCGTGGAACGCCGCCGCAGAGGCGCTTTCCTTGGCTCAAGCGAGCAGCTAGACCCCGCACACCATCACAGTGGAGGGGGAAAGTTACCGCATGTCCGAGGCAGCTACGAAATTGGTGCGCGAGCCGACCGAGAAGGAAATCAGGCTTGTTATCGCCGCAAGTTCGGCGGGCACGGTTTTCGAATGGTACGATTTCTTTATCTACGGAACGCTGTTTGCACTGATCGGTAAGGCCTTCTTCCCGAGCGATAATGAAACGCTGCAGGTCCTGCTGGTATGGGCGGGATTTGCGATCGGGTTCGGTTTCAGACCTTTGGGTGCGATCCTGTTCGGTTTCCTGGGAGATAGGCTCGGTCGAAAATACACCTTCCTAGTCACGGTAACGCTGATGGGGATCGCAACGGCTGGGGTGGGATTCGTCCCTAGTGCCGAAAGTATCGGCATTGCCGCACCGATTATCGTGATCGGGCTGCGCATCCTGCAGGGGCTCGCATTGGGCGGTGAATATGGCGGGGCGGCAATCTATGTCGCTGAACACGCGTCGCCGGAAAAACGCGGCCACTATACCAGCTATATCCAGGCGAGCGTGGTGGGCGGTTTCGTCCTATCGATCCTGGTGGTGCTGTTGTGCAGGCTGACGATCCCGGAAGAGCAGTTCAACGATTGGGGCTGGCGGGTACCCTTCCTGCTTTCGATCATCCTGCTCGGAATTTCCCTGTGGATGCGGATGAAGCTCAACGAAAGCCCGGTTTTCCAGGCGATGAAGGAAGAGGGCGAAATTGCCGGGAATCCCTTTGTCGAGAGCTTTACCTACCCGGGCAACAAGAAGCGGATTTTCGTCGCACTGTTCGGCGTGGCAGGAATTCTCACGACAATCTGGTATACCGCATTTTTCTCCAGCCTGTCGTTCCTGCAGCGAGACATGCGGCTCGACGAACGAACGGTTGAGCTGACGATGCTCGTTGCCGGACTTATCGGCATGAGTTTCTACGTGCTGGTAGGCAGGTGGTCCGATCGGGTCGGTCGCAAGAAGCCGATCATCATCGGCGCATTGGCGACCCTGCTCCTGATGTTCCCAACCTTTTGGGTTATGGGAAGTCTTGCCAACCCGGGCCTGGCCGAGGCTGCTGAGCGCAATCCCGTCGTGGTCAGCGGCCCGCAATGTTCGACCGATCCATTTGCCGAACTGTTCGACCGTGAGCAGAGCGATTGCGGCAAACTGCTCGGAACACTGACTTCGAGCGGCGTGGCCTATCAGCTCCAGCCAGGGGGCGATTTGGCGATGTCGGTCGGCGGTATGCCGGTAGCAATCGATCCCGCATGGTTCGATGATGGCAAACTGCGGAGCGAGGCAATCCAGGGCGAACTTGCAGAGTCGGGATTCGATTTCTCGCGCCAGATTCCGCCACTCACCAATTTGATCGGCATTGTCGCTGCATTGCTGGTGCTGAGCGGACTATCGGCGCTGACCTATGGATCCGTTGCTGCGCTTCTTGCCGAGATGTTCCCGCCAAGGATTCGCTACAGCTCGATGTCCATCCCCTATCATATCGGCGCCGGCTATCTCGGCGGGTTCCTGCCGCTGATTTCAGGTGTGATCGTAGCGAGCACTGGCAATATCTATTCGGGCCTGTGGTACACTTGGGGCGTGGTGGCGTTCGGGATCATCGTGGCCTGGTGGGGTATCCCCGATGGTCCGCCGCGCGATTTTGTCGACGATGTCTGATGCGCCGCCGCCGTCGCTGCGGCTGATCATCGACGAGGCTGCGCTTGCGAGCAATTGGCGCGAGCTCGACCGTATGTCCGGAAGCGCTAGGGCGGGGGCTGCGGTCAAGGCCGATTGCTATGGCCTGGGGGTCGATCGCTGTGTCCCAATCCTGCGCGACGCGGGCTCGCAACAGTTCTTCGTCGCTCATTGGAGCGAAGTTGCCAGCGTACTGGACCATGTCCCGCCAGAGCAGGTTTCCGTTCTGCATGGTCCGCTCAATGCGCAGGATGCTGCTTACGCCCAGGCAATCGGTCTAGTTCCGGTGATCAACTCAACGCGCCAGGCGCAGCTTTGGCTGGAGAGTGGGGGCGGGCGCTGCCACTTGATGATCGATAGCGGGATCAATCGGCTGGGCCTGTCGCCGCGCGATGTCGGCAATCCCCTGATTGCCCGGCTTGAGGTTGATATCCTGATGTCGCATCTCGCCTGTGCTGACGAAGATGCGGAAATGAATATGCGCCAGCTAGGCTTGTTCCGTGCAATCATC
>SBHJ01000176.1 GCA_006226465.1 Alphaproteobacteria bacterium
CTTATCCGGGCAATTTCCTAACAAACAAGGGCGGCGTAGAAGTCTCGCGACAAACCGGCTGCGAGACGCGCTGAGTCGTTGAACGGCGGCTTAACAGCACCACGAAAGTGCCGTCGGACCAGCGCTCTCCATGAATCTTCGGGAGAATCGCCGGCAGCATTGCACAGATCGATGAAATGCCTGGTGCCGACCGCAACATGGCGAATTTCGTCCGCCAGGATACGTTCGAGAATTCTTGCACCGTGTCCATCGCCGGCCCCGCGAACCCGCTCGAGAGTCGCCGGCGTGACGTCAAGCCCGCGCGCCTCCAATACCATTGGCACCACTGCCAATCGTGCGCGCACGTCGCCGCGCGTAGCCTCTGCCGCCTGCCACAACCCGCCATGCGCGGGCAGCGCGCCGTAATGGCTGCCAAGCGCCTCAAGCTTGCGCGCGAGCAGTGCGAAATGCATCGCCTCGTCGGCCGCAACCGACAGGAAGTCGCTGACGAACTCGCGCCCGCCCTGTTCGCCAAAGCGCCCCGCCATGTCGAGCGCAAGATCTATCGCAACGAATTCGATATGTGCCAGCGCATGCCATAAGGCGATCCGTCCACGGTCCGATCCCCCCTTGCCGCGCCTGGGCATCTGGTTGGGGGGCAGCAATGCTGGCTGATCCGGCCAGGCAGGCCTGTCAGGCATGGCGACGTCGAATCGCCATTCCAGCCGCCCCAAACGCCAATCGCGCGCCAGCTTTCGCGCCGCGAAGCATTTCGCACGTGGATCGCCTGTCAGCAGTGCTGCGCGGATAGCCTGAGCGACGGTAGGCATGAAGGCAGTCAGAGTGCCTTGGCTGCTTCGAGCACTTCTTTGGCATGACCCTTGACGCGAACCTTGTTCCACACCCGCGCGATCTTGCCGTCTGCATCGATCAGGTAAGTGGTGCGCACCATGCCCATATAAGTGCGTCCATAATTCTGTTTCTCGGTCCAGATGCCCAGCGCGTCGGATAGGCCACCAGTTTCCGCATCGCTGGCGAGCGGCGTAGCGAGGTCGTGCTTGGCGATGAAATTGAGATGTTTCTTGGGCGAATCCTTGCTGACACCGAGCAGCGCCACGCCAGCCTTGTCAAATTGGGATTGCAATGCAGTGAAATCCTTCGCCTCCATGGTGCAACCAGGGGTGTTGTCCTTGGGATAGAAGAACACCACCAGCTTGCGACCCTTGAAATCCGAGGCCTTCACACTCCCGCCATCGGGCGTTTCCATTTCGATATCGGGAAAGGCATCACCCTCTGCCGCGAAATTGCTCATCAATCGATCTCCAATGTTTCATCGAATGCTAGCGCCCAGGCAGCCGCAACTTCCTGCCTCGCTTCCCTCAGGTGGCGCAAGAGCGCAGGAAAGTCTTCGCAGCCGCATGCCTGTGCCAGGGCTTGCGCCGCCGCAGGGGGCGGTTCACTCAAGTCCGTTGCCAGCAACCGTCCAGAAACCAGCAGACGTGTTAGGAAGTCATGCGCCTCAATCAGCTCAGGGGGGACCAGATCGGCCACCGCCAGCGCGGCACAGGCCTGCCCCAGATCGGGCGAGAAGCCGGTGCGATCGCGCAATTGCAGGAAGTGAACCACGAATTCCAGATCGACCAGTCCGCCGCGCAGCAGCTTGGCATCTAGTGGGCCGGCTGGCACCTTATGCTGCGCCATCTCGCGGCGCATCTTGAGCACGTCAGAACGCAAGACAGCTGGATCGCGCTCCTGCCCCAGCACACTGGAGACAACCGCATCCAGCCCACGGCGGGCCTCGTCCGATCCAATCAGCATACGTGCCCGGGTAAGCGCCATGTGCTCCCAGGTCCATGCTGCCTCGCGCTGGTACTTGGCGAAGCTCTCGACAGACGCTGCCAAGGGCCCTTGCGTCCCCTGGGGCCTTAACCGCGTGTCGATCTCGTAAAGCGCGCCGTGCGCTGTCGGCACCGAGAGTGCGGCGCTGACGCGCTGTGCCAGGCGATTGAAATAATGCGTCCCGCCCAATGGCCTATCGCCATCGGATTCGCGGCCAGTCTCACCGGTAAAAAGGTAGATGATGTCGAGGTCGGAGGCATGGGTTAGCGCCCCGCCACCCAGCCGCCCCAGCCCCAGCACGATCAGTTCGCTTCCTTCGATCCTTCCGTGTTTGCGCGCAAATTCCGATTCGGCCGCCCGATGCGCAACGCAGAGCGCTGCCTCAGCTGTGCGCGACAATGCCGCAGCAATGTCCATCGGATCATGCACCGCCTCGATCAGCTGCAAGCCCAAGGCGAAGCGCATTTCACCCGTCACGACCCGGATCCGATCAAGCTGGCGTTCGTAATCCCCCTGCGCATCCCCTGCTTCCATCCTGGTTGCGAGCTGTTCCACCGTCCCCGGAAGGTCGAGCGCCGATTGGTCGAGCAGCGTATCGAGCAATTCGGGCCAGCGACCCAGATCTTCAGCCAGGGTTGGGGCAAGGGTCAGGATCGAAGTGAGTTGCCCCAGCAGCGCCGGGCGCGCCTCGAGCAGGCGGAACAGATTGATCGCCGAAGGGGCATTGGCGAGCACCCCCTCCCATCGCAGCAATGTTCGTTCGGGATCATCAGCTGCAGCAAACGCGGTCAGCAGCGCTGGCATCAGGGCATCAAAGGCGGAAAGCGCTGCAGGCGAACGCAAGGTACGATATCGCCCATCGCGCCAGCCCGAAATACGCTCGGCCAATTGCCTCGGATCAGCAAAGCCAAGCTCTTCCAAGCGATCTGACAAGCTTTGGGCCGAGACAATCTTTGTGTCAGACCCATCGCTCTCTGCGATCACAGTGTCGTACAGCCGCGCCACTCCGGCGGTGATTTCACGCAGTTCAGCGACCAGCGCCGCGCCATCCGCCAACCCATCGAGCCGCGCCACCGAGTCGAGAGCGGCACCAGCGGGCAGGCTGTGCGTCTGACGGTCCTCGACCAT
>SBHJ01000015.1 GCA_006226465.1 Alphaproteobacteria bacterium
ATCGATGAACAGGTGCCGCGCGCCGCTGTCTGCC
Organism: Alphaproteobacteria bacterium; assembly: GCA_006226465.1. Lineage (GTDB taxonomy): Bacteria > Pseudomonadota > Alphaproteobacteria > Sphingomonadales > Sphingomonadaceae > Erythrobacter. Next base: position 35 of record SBHJ01000015.1, read on the forward strand.
GCCATGCCCTTCAGCTGTTCGGGCGAAGCGCTGGTGGTGAGCGGTGCCGCCACGCCGCCCGCACGCACCGCGGCGAGGAAGACCAGGGCGTAGTTGACGCTGGAGTAGCCAAGGATCGCCACCGCTTGTCCGCGCTCGAGCCCGGTCTCGACCAGCCGCGCCGCGATCCGTTCAACTTTGTCGCCAAGTTCACCCCAGCTTATCTCGCCGTGATCGTCGCGCATCGCGGGCTTGTCACGCTGCGACGATGCCCAGTGAGACAGGATTGCTGGAAACGATCCGAATTCGGCCTGCAGCGCTTCGATCATGTACGAACTCTCCCAATCGCGATCAGAATCAATCGCGCATGTGGTCGAGTATTTCGCGTAGCTGCGTCAAGCGCGGAAGCAGCTCCGTGAGTAATTCCCTGGGTACCTTTGCCTGCATTTCGGCCAGCGGTTCGGCCAACCGTTCGATGCATTCGTCACGCATGGCCCGGCCCTTTGCCGTGATCGAAACCCTTTTTCCCCGACCGTCATCCGGATCGGCGGCAATGCTGACAAGGCCGGCACGCTCAAGCCGCGCCAGCGTGTTGCTCATGGTCGGACGGCTGACCTGGAATGCATTTGCGAGCTGGGCGGGGGTGCAAAATTCGTGACCAAGGCGCACAAAATGGTTGAGCAGGTTAAATTGCGCCTGTGTCATCGCGCGCGGCAGGACCTGGGTGAAAGTGTGCGACGCGAGCTGATCTATGATCCCGATCTCATTGAGTACGCGAAATTCGATCGGGTCGGCTATGCTCATGTGACGGGTGCCTGTAAGTGAGTTTCCATCGGCCAGCGAGGCGCCGGTCCTACGGCGGGACCATAGCCGATCCGGGCAATCATCTGGACTCGCTGCTTGCCCGTTGCCCCCAGCAATTCGTGGACGCGCGCATACATGGGCGCGACCTCTTCATATTCCTGCAGGCATTGGCTCATCGGGTGCATGCCAAGGCCAAGCGCGGTCGCGCGGAGATTGGCGCGAACATATCGCCTTCCCGCTTCCAGCTGTTCGACCCTGCTGTTACCCGGCGTGACGATCCAGAAAAGCGCGGGGATCGAACCATAGGTTGCCCGCAGGCCGCTGAGTCCCTGCTTGAAGACCGCACCGTCCATTTCGGCGAGCGCCGCTCGATCGACCAATCCCAACATCTTGCCAATTTCGAACATCGGGCCGTTTAACGAGATGCCATCGGGATTGGCGTCCACTTCCGCCGCGCCGATCCGCATCAGATTGACACTTTCCATATAGGCCTTGGGAGTCGTGATCTCCTTGTCGATACCTGCAACGATCTGTTCGCGCAGTGCGGCAATCCACTCCGGATCGATCGTGCCGGTGTCGCCATCGCCGACCACCTTCGCGAGATCGCTTTGGCTAACCGGCTTCGACAGGTCGTATTCTTCCTTGTTCGAACGGCGGCGCGTGATCTGATCGAACAGCGGATCGCGCGCGACCGCCGGATTCTGAGTAAATCGCAGCCGCGCAATGGGTCGCCGGTCGAGCGCGTGTGGATCCTCGCCCTCAGGAAATGGTTCTATCTCCATTGCGTAGCCGCGCTCTGCGGCGGCAATCCGGGCCAGTTCGAGGAAGGTGCCAAAGCCGATCGTGATCTGCCGGTCGAAGGGATCGGTAACCGGAAGGCGCCGACCGAGATCGCAGGTGATCATCGCCGCATCATCGCCAACCAGCCGGATCTCCCATGGCTGCCGATTGTGCGGATTTGGCGCCAGGATGGCATGACGAAAGGCGTCGAGCCGTACGTCTGTGGGCGGATTGGGATCAAGCTGCCAGGGACCAAAAGCGGTCTGCGGCATGCGCGCAGCCCGCCATACGCCTCCGCCCGCAATCAAGATTCCGCCGCCAAGGCCGGCGGCCAGTATTCCGCGCCGCGATATCGTCATCGAGCTCACTCCCTATTTATTTAGTTAGCTGTCTAACTATATTGACCTCCTGTGTCAAACGGTACACAAGATCGCTCGAATTGTTGCGGGTCGGCGGCTATGTTCGCGGACCCAAAGTCTGCCGGAGATCGTCACAGTGCGTGCAATTCCCCTTTTCCTCTTTGCCGCTACAATTTCCCCGCTTTCCCTGGGAGCTCAAGCCAAGGTTCACGAGCCGCATGTGCTAGCGATCTTCGCCCATCCGGATGACGAGGTCACCGTTGGGCCAGTCCTTGCACGATCCGCGCGCGACGGCAGCCGAGTCCAGATCGTCTATGCCACGAGCGGCGATCGCGGCACCGCATTTAGCGGCCTGGAGGCAGGAGACGAACTGGCCAGGCTGCGCGAAGGAGAAGCGCGCTGTGCTTCTGCCGCTCTGGGGATCGAAGAGCCCGCGTTCTTGCGCCTGGGCGATGCAACGCTGGGCATTCGGGCGCATGATACGGAAAGCCCGGCGCTGCGCTTCCTAGAGGGAGTGCGCCGCCTGCTCGCCGAGACCAAGCCCGACATCGTCATCACATGGGGCCCGGACGGCGGTTATGGCCATGCCGACCACCGGATGGTCAGCGCGCTGGTGACGCAGGCCGTGCAGGAACTGGAGGAAGGCCGGCCGCGGCTGCTCTACCCCGGTATTCGCAATGGCACGCTGCCGCCGATTCCCGAACTGCAGATGTGGGCGACCACAGATCCCGTGCTGCTCGATGTCGATCAGGCTTATGAGGCGCAGGATCTCTCAGCCGCCCACGCGGCTGTCGGCTGCCATGTGAGCCAGTTCGACGAGGCAACCCGCGCGGGATTGGCGCCATTGTTCGACCAATCGATCTGGCAAGGCGCGGTGCATTTTCGCGAGGCGCTCAAACCTCCGGCAGGGCCAGGCGACTAGGCCTAGTTCAACATTCGATAACGTTGACCGCCAGCCCGCCCTGGCTGGTTTCCTTGTACTT
>SBHJ01000288.1 GCA_006226465.1 Alphaproteobacteria bacterium
GCCGATCGCCTACCTGCGCGAAGCAATCCGCCAAAAGCGCACCATCCTCATCTCCGGCGGCACCTCGACCGGCAAGACCACCTTCCTCAACGCCATGCTGCAGGAAATTCCTCGCACCGAACGCGTCGTGCTCGTCGAAGATACCCCCGAACTCAAACTCCCCGGCGAAAACGGGGTCGGCCTGGTCGCGGTCAAGGGCGAATTGGGCGAAGCCAAGGTCACCGCCAACGAACTGCTCCAGGCTGCCCTACGGCTGCGCCCCGATCGCATCGTGCTGGGCGAACTGCGCGGCGCAGAAAGCGTCTCTTTCCTGCGCGCCATCAACACCGGTCACCCCGGCTCCTTCTCCACCATCCACGCCAACTCGCTGTCAGGCGCACTCGAACAATTGGCCCTGATGGTTATGCAAACCGGTATCGGTCTCTCGCGGCGCGATACCATCCAATACGCCGCTTCGGTGATCGATGTAGTGGTGCAATTGGGCCGCAGCGAAGATGGCAAGCGTGGGATTTCGGCAATTGCAGAGGCAAAGTCATTGATCTGAAATATCTTTGCGCTGTGGATTGAAATAATACCTTCCACGGCGCAGGATTACGGCAATGAGCAGCCAGCCGATCAGCTATGACAACCAAATCGGGGCCGAGTCCGGCGAGCTCTATTTCAACCGCGAACTGAGCTGGCTTTCCTTCAATGAGCGCGTGCTGGCCGAGGCAAGCAACGAGCATTATCCGCTGCTGGAACGGCTCCGGTTCCTTTCGATTTCGGGCAGCAACCTTGACGAATTCGTGATGATCCGGGTGGCGGGTCTCGCCGGCCAGGTCCAGCGCGGGATCGAACGTCAGTCAATCGATGGGTGTTCTCCTGCCCAGCAGCTGACCGCGATCCGCGAGAGGGTGACGCAACTTTGCGCTCGCCAGCAAAAAGAGTGGCGCGAGCTGCGCGGGCATTTGGCGGGCGCGGGCATCCACATTGCTGACGAGGAACGCGTGTCAGAAGCCGCCTATGCCTGGTTGCGCGAATTCTTCCTTGAAGAAATCCTCCCGGTCCTCACTCCGCAGGTGATCGACCCTTCGCACCCGTTTCCCTTCATCACCAATGAAGGGACCGGCTTGCTGTTTACCCTGGTACGCAATTCGGATCGGGAGAGGATTACCGAGATGATCCTGATCCCCCCGGCGCTGCCGCGCTTTGTTCGCGTTCCTGGCGCAGAGGCGATCTACATCAGCATTGCCAGCCTCATCACGCGCTACGCCGATCACATCTTTCCCGGCTTTACCATTGAGGGCGACGGGTTGTTTCGTGTGTTGCGAGACAGCGACATCGAGATCGAGGAGGAAGCGGAAGACCTCGTCCGCACTTTCCGCACAGCAATTCAGCGCCGCCGCCGAGGCAAGGTGATCCAGCTGGACCTGGAAGACGATTTCGATCCGGCCGCCGAACAGGTGCTGATGGAACAATTGGGTCTGAGCGATTCGCTGGTGATCAAGACCGGCGGCGTAATCGGAATCGACGGGTTGGCGGAGATCGTCGAAGAAGACCGGCCCGATCTCAAGTTCGAACCTTATACACCGCGATATCCCGAACGCATTCGCGAGCACGATGGCGATTGTTTTTCCGCCATCCGGGCCAAGGACATCGTGATCCACCACCCCTACGAGAGTTTCGAGGTGGTGGTCGATTTCATTCGGCAGGCCGCAGCCGATCCTGACGTGGTGGCAATCAAGCAAACGCTTTACCGCGCAGGTAGCCAGTCTGCGGTGATCAACGCGCTGATTGCCGCAGCAGAGGCTGGCAAGTCGGTCACTGCCGTCGTGGAACTCAAGGCGCGGTTCGACGAAGAACAGAACCTGATGTGGGCCAGCCAGCTCGAACGCGCCGGGGTGCAGGTCATCTACGGCTTTGTCGGCCTCAAGACCCATGCCAAGGTAGCGATGGTCGTGCGGCGCGAGGAGGAGGGATTCCGTACCTATTGCCACTTTGGCACAGGCAATTACCATCCGGTCACCGCGCGGACCTATACCGACCTCAGCTTCTTCACTGCGCGGCCAAAACTGGGACGCGATGCCGCCCGGCTGTTCAATTTCATAACCGGCTATGTCGAACCGCAGATGCAATTGCTGCATGTTGCGCCAATCGATCTGCGCGAGGAACTCTATCGCTGCATTGACCAGGAAGTGGCCAATGCGCAGGCTGGCCTGCCGGCAGCGATCTGGGCGAAGTGCAACCAGGTCAGCGACAAGGGTATGATCGATAAGCTCTACAGCGCAAGCCAGGCCGGGGTGCAGATTGAACTGGTGGTGCGCGGAGTCTGTTGCCTCAGGCCCGGGGTGCCGGGCCTGTCAGACAATATCCGCGTCAAGTCGATCATCGGGCGTTTTCTGGAGCACAGCCGCATCTATGCCTTCGCCAATGGCGCGCCTATGCCCAGCGGCGATGCAACGGTCTATATTTCCTCGGCTGACATGATGGATCGCAATTTTGATCGCCGGGTGGAAACGCTGATCCCGATCAAGAAGAGTACGGTCCATGACCAGGTGCTCGACCAGGTGCTGCTGGCCAATGTGCTCGATACCGAACAGAGTTGGGAATTGGGTCCAGGAGGTGAATATCGACGGATCGATTCTGGTGAGCACCCGTTCAACTGCCACCAATATTTCATGACCAATCCCTCGCTATCCGGGCGCGGCGGAGCCTTGCAGGCGGGTGCGGTGCCCAAACTGGTTCTGCATGAGAGCGAGGGTTGATGACACTTCGCGCGCGGCGGTCTGACAGGGCAGGCATCTTTTCGGGAAACAAGGCAGAGCGCGCGATCATCGATATCGGCTCCAATACGGTGCGGCTGGTCGTTTACGGTGGATCGCCGCGCGCGCCGACGATCCTGCTCAACGAGAAGGTCACGCCGCGATTGGGCAGTGAGATCGCCACCACAGGGCGG
>SBHJ01000315.1 GCA_006226465.1 Alphaproteobacteria bacterium
TCCAAGGCGTGCCACATTTGCGCTTCGCTCACTTCGTTTCGTCCCCAGGCGAGGTTTTCAGCGATCGTCCCGTCGAACAGGAATGGTTCCTGCTCGACATAGGCGACGGTTCTTCGCCAGCCGGCCCGGCGACTGGAATCGAGAGCCACGCCATCGATCAGCACTTCACCACTGTCGGGAACGACCAGCCCCGCCAAAATGTCGGCAAGGCTGCTCTTGCCCGAGCCTGATGCCCCGGTGACAGCAAGGATCGACCCTTTCGGCACTTTGAGATTGAAGCCTTGGAAGACCGGGCGTTCGCGCCCGTGATGGCGCAAGGCCACATTGTGCAGTTCAAGCACATGCTCCAGCACCATCTCCTGCGCATCGTCGTAGAGACACTCTTCCTGAGATCGGGCCTCTGCAATCAGAACCTGGACACTCGCCAGCGCAGGGATATTGTACCGCCAGCCGCGCAACCCCTGCTGGATATTTCCTGAAAGGGGGACCACCCTTGCAATGATCGCGATTACCGGAAGGAACATCGCCAGCGGCATCGCAAGTATGGCCAGCGCCCCGAAAACCATTCCCGCCAGCAGTACGACCGCGATGATCTGGGAGAACATCAAGGATTGGTGGCCAGCACGGAAGAAACGGGTTTCCAGCTCTACCAGCCGGTCAGACGCGCGCGCGAAATCCTGTGCCAGTGCTTGCTCGGCGCCAACGATGCGCGCTGCGCGCAAATGCTGCAGCCCATTCGAAACCAGTCGCTGCAACTCCGCGTGCGCCCGCACATAGGCCTCGCCCTCTTGCGCATTGCGTCCCCGCAGCAGCACAAGCCCAAAGGCCGCCGCGATCCCAATAACGACCACCGCCAGGGTCAGCTGCCATGAAATCAGAGCTGCCGATGCTACCAGCAAAATCAGGGTGGCGGTCGCAGCCAGGATAGCCAACGCCTGATCCATCAATCCCGCCGCGCGGTCAGCCTCAAGCATGATCAGGCTGGCATGATCAGCACTGTTCTGCCGTGACAGCCATCGCCAGTTCGCGCCTATTACCGCCTCGTGAACCGTGCGTCGAAGCCTGTTCGCCATATCGAGATCAAGCGCACGGCGGCTCTCGTTGCTGGCATAGACGATCAGTGCACGCAGGCTGACCAGAACCACCACTGCAATGAGCAGCCAGCCGAGTGGCAATCTCGCCAGCGGAGCAAGCCAGTGCGGCTCGATCGTGCCGCCATCCGCACCTGCCACCAATCGGGTAATCGGGACCAGCAGGAGCAGGCCGATCCCTTCGGTCAGGCTCGAGGCCACCATCAGCATTGCGAGAACTGCCAATCGTGCATGCCCAGCCTGGCGTGTCAGGAATGTGATTGCCACCCTGTTCGACATAGCCCCCTCAACCATCGTTCGAACCTTCGACGAATTGGGCGAACCGGGCAAGCGCGACGCCGCGCGGCACGGCGCACGTCATGCGTAACCAGTGATCTGCGCCCTTAACCTCCGCCCCGGCGTGCGTTTCGAGATATTGCGTGATCCGCGGCAGGTCGATGACGCTATCTGCAAGCGAGCCATCGCCGATCCGGGCAAGCGACTTGAGCATCGATCCCCGGTCACGCTCCACTCTCCCCAGGAAGTCGGCCGACTGGATCGCGCTCTGCTTACCATCGGTAATTTCGTCTGGGATACGCCCCTTAAGCGCTCGGCGCGCTAGGCTGCGAGGCATTCCGTTGCGCAAATACTGCTCGTCAGGGATGCCGGCGCAGAACTCCACCAAGGGACGAAATGACAAGGGGCTGCGGGTCTCGACACCATGCAACAGGCGCAATCCCAGCGCGACTTCACCTCCTTCCGACTGCGCTGCCGCCAACATATTGACCCTCGCCTTCGCTGCGGAGGCCGGAGCATACATCCAGGGATCGTGGCCGTCAGCCTCGGCCCGAGCCTGTGCCCCACGAACGATCTCGCTGTTCGGATTGAGTGGGCACCATGTCTCTAGCGGAGAGTGCGACAGACCGCGCAATTCGTCGATCCGGCGGCGCCATGAAGGGGGCACATGCGGCATAAACGCCAATGACACGGTCTTGCGCCACAGCGGGCGCGGATCAGGCGAAGCGCGCAATTCGCGCAACAAGAGCCTCCACTTGCCCCGCTTCAACCAGGTCGGATAGCCGGTCAGTCCATCATAGCTGAACGCGATGTCGCCAAAGTCGCCGTCCAGCAGCACATGGTTGTCATCGCTGGCAGCCTTGCGATAGAGCGCGTGCAACCAATGCATGTTCATCTCGTTGAAGCTGGGCCACCCAGTCAGCAAGGCCATCGCATCGATATCCGCACCGAACTCCGCCTCTTCGCCGGTCAGGAACACCGGATCGAGCGAAGGATGCAACCTGGCAAATGCACGAACTCGTGCAGATTCGTCGAAGACGAGCCGGGGATTGGCTTTGGGAGTCCAGTGAGAAACGGGCACAGAAGTATAGGATCTGGCGCGCTGGCCGTTCGGCAACCGTGCGATCAGAGTTGCCGCGACCGCTTGTGAATCAAGCCCGCCCGACAATTGCAGCGCTGGCGCCTCCACCCCATCCATATTAGCGTTCACGGCCCGGTCGAGAAGGCCGTTGAGCGTGTCGAGATAGTCCTGCTCGGCAATCAATTCCTGCGGCGCTACCTTGCTGATATTCCAGAACTGCGCGCTGCGCTCACCAGCAAGGTCGTGATGTTGCCAGCTTCCGCAGGGAACCCGACCTAAGCCCTTGTAATAGCTTCGGCTGCCATCGCCGAAATTGAACAGCGCGACGTCAGCAATGCGATGAGGATCGAGCCTCGTCTCGACCCCGGATGCGAAGATCGAGCGCGGCAGCGAGGCGGCGATCAACCGGCTCCCCTCGCGCCAGACATGGAGCGGCGGGGCGATCAGCGGCGAACGCGCCAGCC
>SBHJ01000150.1 GCA_006226465.1 Alphaproteobacteria bacterium
GACATAGGCAGCGGCATCGGCGTCGAGCCCGCCAGGCCCCATTCCGTCGGCACGAACCAGCACGTTGCGCGCTGTCGATGCTGTAACGTCATGCTTTTGCGGATCGACCGTGAGCGCGATGTCAGTAACGAAATTCCCGCCGTACCCCGCGCTGGTTACAAGAAAGCGGCGTGTCGGATCGATCGTCGAATAGTCGCAGATATAGAATTGGTGCGTATGGCCGGAAACGACCAGGTCGACCCGCGGATCCAGCTTCGCGAGGATATCCAGCAAAGGTCCGTTGATCCCGTCGCAGCCCGGACTGTCGTAAGGCAGGCTGCTATACAGCCCTTGGTGGATCGCAATCACAATGGCGTCCACGCCCTGATCGGCAAGTCGGCCAACCCGTTGATTGATCGATTCGGCCTCGTCCGAAAAAGCAAGGTCGTTGACCCCGCTGGGCGTCACCAGCGAAGGCGTTTCTTCAAGCGTCAGCCCAATCACGCCGATCGAGATCGCGCTGGCTCCGTCGCCAAACCGCTTGACCGCGCTCGCCGGGAACAAATGCTCCCCGGTCTCTGCGAAGGCCACGTTGGCCGACAGGATCTGGAAATTTGCGCCCTTGAACTGTTCAATCTGGCACGGTTCGCGCAGCGACAATCTGTCGCAGCCGCCATCCTGCATTCGTTTGAGCTCGCGCCAGCCGCGGTCGAACTCGTGATTTCCCACGGCGCTGAAATCGAGGCCGATCCGGTTCATCGCGGCAATCGTCGGTTCATCGAGGAATAACGAGGAAATGAGCGGGCTGGCACCGATCAGGTCCCCTGCCGAGATGACGAGATTGTATTCATCTTGCTGGCGCAGTGTTTCGACCGTGGCGGCAAAAGCGGCGAGCCCGCCGACCTTGATTGCCTGGTTGCTGCCGTCTGCATCCCTCACCGTGAAAGGCCGAACCAACGGTTCCAGGTTCCCATGGAAATCGTTCATTCCGATCACACGCACAGTGACCGGCTGCGCGGGGGGAGGGGTGGGGCTTTCGATTGCTGGGACGGCGCAGGCTGACAGCGCGAGCGCCGAGAGCGCTAGGGGGAGGAACTTTTTCATGGCCCAGCGATGATGGCTCAATGTGACGATGTAAAGACCCCGGTCGCAGTTCGCAGCCAGTTCAGGCCGGATCTTGCCGGGCCGGATCGGCGATCGGCGGGCGCGCCTCGTGGATCATCGACCAGGCGGCGAGGAACAGTCCCGCCAAAAGCGGGCCGATCACTATCCCGGCAAGGCCCATGGCAGCGATCCCGCCCAGCGTCGTAATCAGGATGATCCAGTCCGGAATGCCGGTGTCGCGCCCAACCAGCACCGGGCGCAGCAGATTGTCCGCCATGCCGATCACTGCCACACCTGAAACCAGAACCAGCACACCCTGCCAGATCGCGCCGGTCGCCAGCAGGTAGATCGCTACGGGCGCCCAAATGATCGCAGGGCCAAGCGCCGGCAGCAGCGAAAAGATAGCCATCAGCACCCCCAGCAATATCACCGATGGTACACCCGCGATCCAGAACGTGATCGCCCCCAGTGCCCCTTGCACCAGCCCGACCACCACCGAACCCTTAATCGTCGCGCGGACAATCGCGAGGAAGCGATTGGCCATGGCCTGCGCCACGCCAGTTTCGAGCGGCAAGGCGCGCTGAATCGCAGTGCCAATGCTGCGTCCGTCGCGCAGCAGGAAGAACAGGGCGTAAAGACCCACGCCGAATGCCAGCACGAAGCCGAACACGCCGCCGCCAAACGCGACTGCCTGGCGTGCGATCAGCCCGGCGCTTTCGGTGAGGAATTGCTGGGCGCGGGCCTGGATCGAGGCAAGATCGCCCAGTCCCGAACTGGTGAGCGATGCGCGAATATTCTCAGGCAAAGCGCCCAGTACATGGGCGAACCAATCCGCCACATTCATGTCGCCCTGCTGGAACGCGACGACCACCCCTGCGGCCTCTTCCACCACCATGCTGCCGATCACCAGTGCGGGCAGCAGGACCGCCACGGTAATGACGCCCAGGGTTGCGATCGCTGCGCGATTGGCTTTCCCGCCCAGTCGCGACAGGAACCATTGATAGAGCGGATGGAACATGATCGCTGCCAATGCGGCCCACAGCAGCGGCGATGCGAAGGGCCAGGCAATCCAGACTACGCCCAGCGTCAATAGCGCGACCAGGATTGCAAATCCGCCGCGTTCCAGTTGAGCCGTTTCCCGCTGGTCCAATATGACCCCTTCCTTCGTAGCTGCTCAAACGTCGAGATTGGCGACGTTGAGCGCGTTTTCCTGGATGAATTCGCGGCGCGGTTCGACCACATCGCCCATCAACCGGGTAAAGATCTCGTCGGTCACATCGGCATCTTCGACCTTGACCTGCAACAGCGCGCGGTTTTCCGGATCGAGCGTGGTCTCCCACAACTGTTCGGCATTCATCTCGCCCAGCCCCTTGTAGCGGCTGATCGAGAGGCCCTTGCGCCCGGCTGCAAGCACGGCGTCGAGCAACTGGGTCGGGCGGCTGATCGCATCGCCTGTGGCCGCAGCAGGTGCATCGTCCGCTTCGGCATCATCGGCGGGAACAGGTTCCGCCTCCGCCGCAGCGGTTTTCACCAGTCGGCATGGCATGGCATAGGTTTCGGCATGCGTGCCCGCCAGTCCGTGGAGCTTGTGCGCCTCGGTGCTGGTGAGAAAACGCGCTTCGATATCGTGCACATCGGTCACCCCGCGCCAAACCCGTTCGAACCGAACCGAGCCATCTTCGCGCATCCGCGCGGACCACTTGGCCTCGGTATCTTCAAGCTCCATCCGCTTGGCTGCAAATTGCACCGCCTGCGCACGGACATCGGGGGTCAGCACCGGGTCAAGCGCACCCGACAGCGCCATCTGTTCGATGATCGC
>SBHJ01000232.1 GCA_006226465.1 Alphaproteobacteria bacterium
TCGTATGAATGGCCTGCCCTGATCATCGCCGCAATCTGCTTTTCACGTTTGTCTCTTTCGATCGGCTGAACACCGAAGGGGCCGAAGCTGCGCCTGCGCGCCATGTCCACGGCTGCCTTTCGCGAGCTCGCCTCTTGCGGAGATACTTCTGCCCGCAGGTCTTCGGAAATACCCGCCATGCGCAAGGCCTGGTCGACCCGGCGACCGCCATACCCCCGCCGCAGCAGGCCATCGGCGCGCGCGCGCGCATAGGCCTCATCATCGACATATTTGAGCTCGACCAATCGTTCGACCACAGCGCGTGGATCGAGTTGCCCGGCGTCTTCTGCAACCCCGCGCTCGCGCATTTTTCGCCTGAGATAGGCTTCCAGCCTCGCCCCGCTGGTGGCAAAACGAGCTGCGTAGGACAGCGCCAATTCCTCCAGCATAGCCCGATCAAGCGGCCGTGGCTGGCGCTTTTTTCCCCGATTGGCGGTTTCTTTTGGAACCATTTCGCCTTATTCGTGCCACACTCATTATGAAATGGGAAAGCTTGATGCTTTGCGCGGAGAGGAGTTTCCGCCTTGAAGAGACATAAAGGTGCCGCAATTGGCGCCGTAAGCCACGGGTATCGCTAAAGAAATATGACCGACGCCGCAATGATGCCGACGCCGAACGATTGCGCCTTGCCGCGCAGGAGGGCTGATTTCTCGACCTTCAACGAGGCGATCGATTACGCCGCCCGCAGCGAAAAGGGCCTCAATTTTCACGATCCGCGGGGATCTTTGACTCGCGCATACCCGTATCGGGAGATGCGCGAAGATGCGCTGGTGATGGCGCGGCGGCTCGTCGCAGCGGGAATCGGCAAGGAAGATCGCATCGCCCTGATCGCGGAAACCGGGCCCGAATTCGCCGCGCTGTTTTGTGCCTGTATCTATGTCGGGGCATGGCCAGTGCCGCTGCCGCTGCCAACCACGTTTGGCGGCAAGGAAAGCTATATCGACCAGCTGACGGTCCAGCTGCAAAGCGCCGATCCCGCGATCTTGCTCTATCCCGAAGAAATCGCAGAAATGGCGAGCTCGGCGGCGGCGAACCAAGGCTGTCGCAGCGAGAGCTGGGAAACTTTCGCTGAGCGCGCAGCGCCAGATTGCGAGCTTCCCGATGCCGATCCGGAGGACATCTGCTACCTGCAGTATTCAAGCGGATCGACCCGCTTCCCCACCGGCGTGGCGGTGACACACCGCGCCTTGCTGCATAACCTCTATGGCCATGCGACGACCATGAACCTGGGCACCAACGATCGCGTGGTGAGCTGGCTGCCCTGGTATCACGATATGGGTTTGGTTGGCTGTTTCCTGTCGCTGATCGCCAACCAGGTTTCGTGCGACTATTTGAAACCCGATCATTTCGCACGGCGTCCGCTCGCCTGGCTCGACATGATCAGCCGCAATAAAGGCACGACACTCAGCTATTCGCCGACCTTTGGCTACGACATTTGCGCCCGCCGCATTTCCAGCCAGAGCCATGTCAGCGAGCGGTTTGACCTATCGCGCTGGCGCGTCGCCGGAAACGGCGCCGACATGATCCGCCCGGACGTGATGCAGAGCTTCGTCAACGCTTTTGCCGAAGCCGGGTTCAAGGCCAGTGCCTTCACCCCCAGCTATGGCCTGGCCGAAGCGGTGCTGGCAGTTACCGTCATGCCTCCGGGCGAAGGCATCAGGGTTGAACTGGTCGAAGAAGAGCGCCTGTCCGGCACCCCGCGCAATCTCTCGCGCCCGGCTCGCTATCGCGCGATCGTCAATTGCGGCAAACCGCTGCCCGACATGGAAGTCGAAATTCGCGGCGAGGACGGCTCGGTGCGCGGCGACCACCAGATCGGCAAGGTGTGGTGCCGTGGCCCCTCGGTGATGCATTCCTATTTCCGCAATCCTGAAGCGACCGAGGATTGCCTCGTCGATGGCTGGCTCGACACGGGTGACATGGGTTACCTGGGTGACGGATATCTGTTCATAGTCGGCCGGGCGAAGGACATGATCATCATCAACGGCAAGAACCTCTGGCCGCAGGATATCGAATGGGCGGTGGAGCAGCTGCCCGGATTCAACCATGGCGACATTGCCGCTTTCTCGATTGAAACCGAAAATGGCGAGGAGGCGCCGGCCGTGCTGGTCCATTGCCGCGTTTCCGACCCTGAAGAGCGCGTCCACTTGCGCGATCTGATCGCGGACAAGGTACGCTCGGTCACTGGCCTCAGCGGCGTGGTCGAACTGGTCCCGCCGCGCACATTGCCGCGCACCAGTTCGGGCAAGCTCAGCCGCGCCAAGGCCAAGAAGCTCTACCTTTCGGGTGAAATCGAACCGATCAAGCTGCTCGAAGCAGCCTGAATCGCCAACCTCAATACAGTCTGATCAGGCAGCGGGCATGGCCCGTTCGATAATCGCGCGCGTGTCAATCGCTTGTTCAAAAGCACCATAGGCCATGCCGCGATCGGTCAGACGCAATGCGCAGAAAGCATCTGCCAACGGGCTCTCCCATTCGAGCAGGACCGCCGCCTGCGCCGCCAGCGCTGCCCGCTCGACCGCCAGCCGCGCAGTTCCCTCCTGCACGTGCGACAGGTCGAATCCGGCAAGCCACGCGTCATAACTGGCATTCTTGCCGCGCTGCGACATCAGGTATCCCTGCAGCGCCTCGACCGAATCCGGCTCGCGCACCATTGCCCGCAGCACGTCTAGCGCAATGACATTGCCCGATCCCTCCCAGATCGCGTTGAGCGGGGATTGGCGGAACAGGCGGGGCATCGGTCCGTTTTCGACATAGCCGGCCCCGCCGTGCGCCTCCATCGTTTCATAGACCATGCCGGGTGCGCGCTTGCACACCCAATATTTGGCTATGGGAGTCAGCAGACGCGCAATCGGATC
>SBHJ01000014.1 GCA_006226465.1 Alphaproteobacteria bacterium
CCGCCGTGCGCCTCCATCGTTTCATAGACCATGCCGGGTGCGCGCTTGCACACCCAATATTTGGCTATGGGAGTCAGCAGACGCGCAATCGGATCGTCGTTGTCGAAGGCTTGCGCCAATCGCATGCCCAGTGCAGTCGCGGCTTCGCTTTCCAGCGCAAGGTCGGCCAGCACCGCTGCCATGGCCGGCTGGTCGATCAGATGCTTCTGGAAGGCGGAACGGTGCGCCGTGTGCCACATTGCTTGCGCCAGGGCGGCGCGCATTTGCCCTGCCGAACCCATCACGCAATCGAGCCTTGTATGCTGCACCATCTGGATAATGGTGGCCACACCGCGTCCTTCCTGTCCAACTCGCTGAGCCAGCGCGCCGTGATACTCAACCTCGGACGAAGCGTTGGACTTGTCACCCAGCTTGTCTTTCAGCCGCATCACACGAAATCCGGGATTGCGGGTGCCATCGGGTAGCCAGCGCGGCAACAGGAAGCAGGTCAAGCCGCCTTCGGCATAGGCGAGCGTCAAAAAAGCGTCGCACATTGGGGCCGAGCAGAACCATTTATGACCGGTGAGGCTGTACCAGCCGTCCTCCCCAGTCGGCGCGGCCCGGGTGGTATTGGCACGGACATCGGATCCGCCCTGCTTCTCGGTCATTGCCATGCCGATAGTGACGCCAGCCTTTTCGGCGGCAGGACGGACCTCGGCATCATACCGTCCAGCCTGGATCCTCGGCACCCATTCGCGCGCCACTGTCTCTTCGGCCTGCAAGGCAGGTACGGCGGCATAGGTCATGGTCATCGGGCAGGTCGTGCCGCAATCGTCCTGCGTGGTGAGGTAGAGGATTGCCGCATGGCCGACATGGCCCGCCGCCTCGCCAGCCCAGGCAATCGAGGCAAAACCATTGTCGAGCCCCTGGCGCATCAATTCGTGATAGGCCGGGTGAAAACGCACCTCATCGATCCGGTGGCCATAGCGATCATGCGTCTCGAGCACGGGCAGCGTACGGTTCGCGTCATAGCCCCAGCCGATGGCTTGGGCAGAACCGCACAGCGCACCCAGTTTCGCAAGACGGCCTTCATGCTGGGATGCTCCTGCGCGCACAACGCAGTCTTGCAGCGCCTTGTCACCACTGTAGAGATTGACGTCCTCAAACGGTGGAGGCTGGTTGAAAACCTCGTGCGTTTCGAGTTCGCTCAACGGATTGTTTGCTGACATCGCCAAACCTCTCTTGTGCGGACCGAAGGCGCCTATTCGGCTCCCACTTCGCCCCAGCGCGCTTGCAACACCCCAGTGCCGCGTTCCAATCTGGCCGTAACACCCAGTTCGGCCAGGATCTCTGCTGCAGGACCCGCCTCTACCGGGCTGCCGACCAGCACAACCGGCGCATCGATCCGCTTGGCCGCCCAGGCAACCAGCTCCAATGCCTTATGGCCATCGGTTGTCGGTTCGCCATCAGCAAAGCGAATGGCCGGGAGCGGCCCTGGCGGCGGTAGCACTTCAACTTCCCAATCAGGCTCGGTCGCGGAAATGCGTTGCTCAAGCGCGCGATATGTTGCCAGGGTTGCTCCATCGAGTGCCTGTGCGCGAACGATTGCCTTGCGCCGCTGGCGATCGACCAACACGTCAGCTTCCGGCACGCCGGCAACCAATGCCAACCGCTTGGCCAAATCTTCGGCTCGCTGTCTTGCTGCTGCCTCTTCCTTTTCACGAGCTGCCGAAAGCTGCGCCTGCTCAGCAGCGGTTGAGCTGGTGCCAACCTGGTATTGGGTAAGATTGAGCTTAACAGTCTCGCCCAGGCGGCGGGTCAAGGCGGCCTCGGCCTGCACCTGCGCATCCGGACGCAACCGAGGGGTAAGCACAGTGGCGTCAATCGTTATCGGCTCACTGTCGAAATTGAACTCGGTCTGGCTGATCCGCGACCTGTTATCGAAAATATCCTGGAGCTCCGCCCGCACGATCCGCTGGGCATTGGATTCCCAAGCAATCTGACGCAGCGACAGGAAAAGGGGAACAGCCAATGCCACAAATACAGCCACAACCACGAAATTCTGGAACTGGCTCTGCCGTTCGGTCAGGCTGCTGCGAAAACCATAAAGCCGCGCCATGCCCCAAGCGGTGAGCGCGATGGTCAGCAGGTTGGTGACGAACAGGAGCAGCGCGCCCCAAAATACCGTGCCATTAACCGTGGCCAGGCCGAACCCGACCACAGCCAGCGGCGGCATCAAGGCGGTGGCGATGGCGACGCCCACGATTGTCCCCTCGCGCCCGCGGATCATGGCATAGGCACCCGCCAGGGCCGAGAACAGCGCGACGAGCAGGTCGAACAGGTTGGGCCGCGTGCGCGCGGCGATTTCTGGCGTGATCGTCTGGATCGGCGAGAAATAAACCACCAGCGCACATAGAGCGACCGCCATCAGCGTGCCCCAACCGAGCGAACGCGCGGCCTGCTTCATCCAGTTGAAGTCGCCAATCGCCAGGGCAAAGCCCAGCCCCATGATCGGCCCCATCAGTGGCGAGAGCAGCATCGCTCCGATCACCACCGCTGGCGATGACAGCAGCAGGCCCAGGATCGCAATGCCGCCCGACATCGCCGTCATGAAAAGATAGCGTTCGGACAGCAGGCCATCCTCGCGCCGCTTGGCAATTACCGATTGTTGATCGACTGTGCCGATAACTTCGCTGCGCCACCAGGTCCGCAGGCTCAACAATACCTGCGAGAAGGAAGCAGCCTTCGCGTGAGGTATCTTCACATTGCCTGACGTAGTTTCTGCGGGTTCTGTCATAAGGTCAGGTCCTTCGCGAGCTGCTCCTCAGGACAGTCTAAGGACATTGGTCCCGAAACGAAAGCATGGACGCATGGGCCCATTTAGGGCACAAATCTTGAAGTTCGTGTCTT
>SBHJ01000283.1 GCA_006226465.1 Alphaproteobacteria bacterium
GGCGGATCGGCATTGGGGGAGACTTCGACGAGGTTGAGGCCGAGTTCGTTGGCCTGCTCCATCGCTTCTCTGGTGTACATCACGCCAAGGTTTTCACCTTCGTGATCGATCACGCGGACCTTTTCGGACTGGATATATTCATCGTAGCGCGGGCCGCTCTTGGTGGGCGGGGCCAGCGAACGCCGGGGTGGACGGGCTATGGGGTATTCTCCTGTGAAAGCCGTGAATCAGCGCGCTATGTAGGGGCAAAGCTTACGGAAGGCTAGGGGTTAGGCGGCATCACGCCAAATAGGAAATTTCGCCAGTTTTCCCTTGGCGGCAAGCACGGCATCGATCGTGCTGGCTGGCTGCAGCGCGGCGAGGATTTCAGGGGAGCCTGCGTCCATCCCGCCCGTGAGCGAACCGAAAGCAGGCAGGATCATGCGATCCGTGCCAATGCTGGTGCGGCTGATTACCCCGCAAGGCCGGGATATGTGCCGCTCCCGCACATTTACGCGAAGCTTGGGGTGGAAATGGCCCGAAAGTTCGGGCCGGGTTTCGCCTGCCTGCGCGATGTGGCGCAAGATGATACCACCCAATTCCACCTCTTCCGCCAGCGTACCGCCAAAGGCGCGGTGCATTGTCTCATCGTGATTGCCGGTGATCCACACCCAGTCGAGTGCGCGGGTCAGCGCCTCCAGCATTCCGGCAGCATAGGGTTCCAGCCGGGTGGTTCCTTCGCTATCGTGGAAATTGTCACCCAAAGTGATGACCCGCCTTGCGCCTGTTCGTTTCACCGCATCGGCCACTCGTTCCAGTGTCTCGCGGCTGTCATATGGCGGCAACATCTGGCCATGGCCGGCAAAATAGCTCGCCTTTTCGAGGTGCAGATCGGCCAGAAGCAAGGTCTGCTCGCGCGGCCAAAAGAGCGCGCGGCCATCGACCAACAGCAATTCCTGACTTGCGAACGAAAGGGGAACCATTGCCTTCACTTGCCGCGACTCAATCGCTTTGGCAAGGGGGGCGCATGAGTGATTGGACAGATCAGACCGCCCGCGCGCAACAATGGTTCGAGGAATTGCGGACCCGCATTTGCGCCGAATTCGAGGCGATCGAGCGTGAGGCAGGTTCAGACGCTGCCTTCGAGTACAGGCCATGGCGGCGCGATGAAGAGGGCAATGCCGATCCCGGCGGCGGGGTGCAGGGCCTGATGAAGGGGCAGGTGTTCGAGAAGGTCGGGGTCAATGTTTCGACCGTGCGCGGAAGTTTCTCGCCCGAATTTGCCGCCACCATCAACGGAGCCAGTGCCGAGCAGCCCGGCTTCTCCGCCACCGGGATCAGCCTGGTCGCGCATATGGCCAACCCGCACGTGCCCGCGGTCCACATGAACACGCGCTTCCTGACAACGCAGGCGGCCTGGTTCGGCGGCGGGGCCGATCTCAACCCGCCAATTCCCTATGAGGAAGACACGGCCGATTTCCACGCGGCATTCCGTGCAGCCTGCGCCATGCACAACCCCACCTACTACGATCGGTTCAAGAAATGGGCGGACGATTATTTCTACATCCCGCATCGCGGTGTGCATCGCGGCGTTGGCGGTATCTTTTATGACCACATGGAGTGCGAAGGCGAGGCCGCGTTCGAGCGCAATTTCCAGTTCACGCGCGATGTCGGCGAAACCTTCCTCGGCATTTTTCCCAAGCTGGTGCGGCGCAGGATGGGCATGGAATGGAGCGATGCTGAAAAGCAACGCCAGCTCGAATGGCGCGGGCGCTATGCCGAATTCAACCTGGTCTATGATCGCGGAACGCTGTTCGGGCTCAAGACCGGCGGCAATGTGGAAGCCATCCTGATGAGCCTGCCACCCGAAGCGGTGTGGAGCTGACCCTCGTTCAGCCAATATGAACTTGGGCCAGACTAGGCCCCATTGCGATAGCTCCCGGAGAATCTGAATGCGTTTTATTGTGGTCGTTGCTGCTCTTGCCCTGGCTGCGTGCAATCCGCTCGATGGCAGCGACGTGATACCCACGGTCGCGCCAGTGTTGACCAGCGCCGATGCGGCCGACACCAAGAGCTACGCCCACCCGCTTGAGGCGCGGGTGACCCATGTCGATCTCAATCTCGACCTGAATTTCACGCAGCACCAGGTTTCGGGCAAGGCCGTGCTCGATATCGAGGCCAGGCCGGATGCGCGCGAGATCGTGCTCGACGACCGTGGGCTGGATATAGTTTCGATTACCGATGGCGAGGGCAATCGGCTCAAATATGCCGTCGGAGAGGAAAAGGAGGACATGGGTTCGCCGCTTGCCATCCAGATCGGCAAGGCGCGCAAAGTCGTGATCACCTATTCGGCAACAGATGCGGCTGCGCTACAATGGCTCAGCCCGGAACAGACTGCGGGCGGTACGCATCCCTTCCTGTTGAGCCAGGGACAGGCGATCCTCAATCGCACCTGGATTCCGACGCAGGATAGCCCCGGCATCCGCCAGAGCTGGAGTGCGCGGATCACTGCGCCAAAGGAATTGACGGTGGTCATGTCAGGCTTGTCGCAAGGCAAGCCGGAGGATCTCGGCGATGGTCGCCGTGCCTTCGGCTTCACAATGGATAAGCCGGTTGCGCCCTACCTGATCGCGATTGCTGCGGGCGATATCGTCCATCGCAATCTGGGCGAACGGACGGGGGTTTGGGCGGAGCCCGCGATGATCGATGTTGCCGTGGCTGAATTGGGTGACACCGAAAAAATGGTCGAGGCAGCCGAGAAACTCTACGGCCCCTATCGCTGGGGCCGCTATGACATGATCGTTTTGCCGCCATCCTTCCCTTATGGCGGGATGGAAAACCCGGTCATGACCTTCCTTACGCCGACCTTCATCGCCGGGGATCGCAGCCTGACCGGATTG
>SBHJ01000208.1 GCA_006226465.1 Alphaproteobacteria bacterium
TCTCTGTGGCACTTTCCCTCGGCTTCGCACCCCGGAGACTTGCCCCTTGGCGCTCACCGGGCGGGCGTTACCCGCCACCCTTGTTTCGTGGAGCCCGGACTTTCCTCGGTGGAGTAACCTCCAACGCGGCTGCCTGGCTCCCCGGCACACCCTATCTAGTGAGTCCGCGGTCACGATCCAAGAGCAATTGGAACAAGATCGCGCCAACATGCTGATCAATGATCCCGTCGATCAGTTCGGGCCGCCAGCGCCGCTGGAACGCCTCGACTGCCTTGCGCCCATCGGTGATGTCATAGCCGAACCGTTCGAGTGCGAGGTAGAAGGCGCCGTCATTGTCGAACGGATCGCCCAGGTCCAGCTTGCGCGGCCGCGGCAGGCACAGGCCATGTTCGGCCAGCCGTTCCCACGGAAACAACTCGCCGGGATCGGTCTTGCGCGCGGGCGCGACATCCGAATGGCCCACCACATTGGCGCGTGGGATGTCGTATTGCCGCATGATCCGGTGGAGCAGCGGGATCAGCGCATCGATTTGCGCCTCTGCGAACTCGCAATAGCCCAGCGCATGGCCGGGATGGTCGAGCTCGATCCCAATACTGGCCGAATTCACATCCTTGTGCCCGCGCCAATAGGACGCACCGGCATGCCAGGCACGGTTCTGTTCGTGCACCAGCCGCGTCACCAACCCCTCTTCGCTGATCAGGTAATGCGCGCTGACCTGCGCTTCGGGATCGCACAACCGATCCAGCGCGGTCTCGACCGGCTTCATTTCGGTATAATGCAGCACAATCATGCTGATCGGCAGAGTGCGCTCGTTCCAATTGGGCGATAGCCGCTCCGCATGGACGAGTTCATCAGACATCTTAGCCAATCATTCCCGACGGCAGCGGCAGCACCGCACCCAGCACCAGTGCATCGTCGCCCAGCTTGTATTGCAGCCCACCGCCCACTTCCTCCGCCAGCATGGCGATCATATGCGCGGCGGCCGTCCGGCTGGACAGGTCCACTGCCGGCATATTGCCTTCGAGCGCGTGGCCGATCACTTCGTCGAACGCGATCCGATCGCCCTGCGCACGCACCACGATCTCGGCCGACCCATCGCGCAATTCGGCACCGATATCGAGATTGCCGCCACGGATTAGCGCATCGAGTGCAATTTGCGCCAGATTGAGCAACACCTTGGTCGCCGGCTTGGGCAGGTTTGCTCCCTCAAGCGCCCAATGGACGACTACCCCCTTGGAATCTGCAGCCAGCGCATCGATCACCGCCTTGATTTCGTCCACGGGCACGGCATCGCCAAAACCGCCAGCCGCGCCAAAGGCCAGGCGGAAGAACTTCAGTTTGTTGGTGCTGGTCCTGGCACTCTGTTCCAGCAGTTCGACACAGCGCTTGCGCATTTCCGGATCGGTTTCCGAGGCGAGAAGTTCAAGCCCGTTCGAAAGCGCACCCACTGGTGAGAGCATGTCATGGCACAAGCGCGAACATAGCAGGCTGGCGAGTTCGGTGGCAGAAGTGGATGTCATGCTGGGGTTTCAATTCCTACAGGATGGAACACATGGAACAGGGTTCATAAGTACAAAAATCCCCCCCCGCCACCCATGCCAGGCAAAGCTGTGGGAGAAAGGCGGCGGGCTGATTTCATGCACGGACTCTATGCGACTGAGACGGCGTAGGAAAGAGCATGGAACCCATCCGGGTCGTCACACCAGAACATCAAGTCTTCCTGCCCGATGATTGCCCAGATACGTCCATCACCCGATGCCATGGCCTGATCGGTGGGCGAAGGACGTGGATCACCGGCGGGATGCGAGTGATAGTAGCCCAGCACTTGCAGCCCGCCCTGCCGCGCGGCTCGGTGAGCGTCGATCAGCGCCTGCGGATCGATTTCAAAATGCGTTTCCGGGGTGGCATGGACATTTTTCGCCGGCTTGATGGTGACGACACGTTGGCCCTCTCCCAGCAAGATCCCGCAGCATTCACGCGGGTGGGCCGCACGGGCCTCTGCTCCGATCCCGGAAATCACATCTCTTGTCACCACGATATCCATCGCGCATGGCCCTAGCATGACCAGTGCCGAAGTCATCACCGGCAAAATCGCGAGTGCAGGCCGCGCCGACAAGGTGCTGGCCGAAGCCAGCGGCCTTTCGCGTGAGCGGATCAAGGCGCTGATTGCAGACGGTATGGTCGAGGTGGACGGCACGCCAGCAACCAGTGCCAAAACCAAGGTCGATGAGGGTTCGCATTTTCGCATCGCACTGCCGCCCGCCGAAACCGCCGCGGCGATCCCGCAGGATATCCCTCTGGCAATCGCCTATGAGGACGAGCACCTGATCGTGATCGACAAGCCCGCGGGAATGGTTGTTCATCCCGCCGCAGGCAATCGCGACGGAACGCTGGTCAATGCTCTGCTCCACCATTGTGCCGGGCAGCTTTCGGGCATCGGCGGGGTCGCACGTCCCGGCATTGTCCACCGGATCGACAAGGATACCTCGGGCTTATTGGTTGTGGCCAAGAACGACGTGGCGCACGAAGGGCTTGCGCGACAATTCGCCGACCATTCGATCAACCGCCGTTACCTGGCGGTCTGCGCCGGACATCCGAAGCAGGTTGAAGGTACCATCGAAGCGCGGATCGGGCGCAGCGGCGCCAACCGCAAGAAAATGGCAATACTCGACAAGAATTCCTCACGCGGAAAACACGCGATCTCCCACTATAAGGTGCTGAAGAAGCTCGAATCGAGCGCATTGGTCGAATGTCGGCTGGAAACCGGGCGAACCCACCAGGTCCGCGTTCACTTTGCGTCAATCGGGCATGCGCTATTGGGGGATCCGATTTATGGACGCACACCCGCAAGTTTACGACCAATTATCAAG
>SBHJ01000204.1 GCA_006226465.1 Alphaproteobacteria bacterium
GTGGGGGGATCGTGACCAAGGGGGCGGAAAATCAGGCTGAACCAGGACCACCATTTTTCGGGGCCGATGGTTATTCGATCCATGCAATCCACCTTGTGCGCACTACGCAGAACAACACACTCGCGCTTTCGGCGATGGCCGACCAGAAGGCATCGATCCTGATGGGCGCGACGTTCCTAGTCTTCTCGATCACGGTCAGCCGGGCATTGGTTGGCGAGATGACCTGGTCGCTGATGATTCTGGCAGGCTCAGCATTCATCAGCACTATGTGCGCAGTAATGGCAGTGCTGCCATCGGTCGGAAAACCGCAACAAGGTGCCGGACCGCCCAACAAATTATTCTTCGGCCATTTCACTGCGATGGAGGAAGAGCAATGGACCCGCGAAGTGCTGGAACAGCTACGCGCCGACGAGACGGTATTTCGCACGATGCTGCATGACATATATCAGAACGGGCAGGTGCTGCAGCGCCGGAAATACAAGTTCCTGAGCCTTGCCTACCGAATTTTCGTTGCCGGACTTTTCGCAACCATGACGGCCTATCTGGTAGAATCCAGCCACCTGATGTGAATGCTACTGCGGGAGCAGTTCCTTCACCGCATTCATAAAGGGAATGATCGACACGGGCTTGGCGAGATATCCTGCCGCCCCCGCATCGCGAATCCGCTCTTCATCGCCCTTGCCGGCATAGGCCGTGACAGCCAGGACAGGGATCGCCTGCAGTTGCAAATCGCGTTTGGCCGCCTCGATCAGGTCGACGCCGGAAACATTGGGCAATTGAATGTCCATTATGATTAAGTCAGGATCGATCCGCCGGGCAGTATCAAGCGCGTTTTCGCCATCGGCTTCGGGTTCGACATCGAAGCCGTTTGCGCGCAAGACATCGCAGAACAATTTCCGGTTGAGGTCGTTATCCTCGACAACCAGGATTCTCTTTGCCACTGCCTCTAGCGCTCCCATAATTGCAGACTAACTAGATGAACGTGATGACCACCACAATTCACAATCCCGGCCAATCCCCCGGCGCAGAGGTGCTTGCCCTCACGGCACTGGGTTGGATTCTCGAAGAGGAACAGCGCGCGCAACGGCTGCTGTCGCTGACCGGGCTCGATCCTGACGCACTCCGCACCGGATTGACCGAGCCCGCAGTGCAATTGGCTGTGCTGGACTTCCTGGGCAATCACGAACCTGACCTGATCCGCTGCGCCGAAGCGCTTGCCGTCACGCCAGAAGAACTGATCCGGGCAGCTCGGGAGTTGGTCCGATGAGTCGCCCACTGGTGATCAGCGATTGCGACGAAGTTCTGCTGCACATGGTCGTGCCATTCAAACATTGGCTTGAGGAAAGCCAGGGTGTCGATTTCCACCTGGAAGGTAACAATTTCGGCACTGCCTTGCGCTGGCAGCAAGGCGGCGATCTGGTCGAACAGAAGGACGTTTGGCGCTTGCTCAACAGCTTCTTCGATACAGAGATGCATCGCCAGATGCCCATCGATGGGGCCATCCACGGGATCAACCGGCTGGCCGAGGATTGCGACGTGGTGATCCTCACAAACCTACTCGACAAACGGCGGGATAATCGCGCGATGCAGTTGGCCGAACATGGTGTCCATGCTCGGGTCTTTACCAACCAGGGGCCGAAAGGGCCGACGCTGAAGGCCATTATCGAGGAGTATGCCCCATCGAAGGCGATCTTCATTGACGACCTGGCCCAGCATCATCAATCGGCTGCCGAAACTGTACCCGGTCTTACCCAGTTGCATCTATGCGGGGAGCCAATGATCGCGGGGCAGATTCCATGCGCGCGGATCGCCGGTCACGCCCATGCACGGATAGACAATTGGGCCGAGGCGCTGCCATGGCTGCTCGGCCAGCTTGAAAAGGAAGATTGATGAGCATCGACGCACGTCTGGAAGAACTGGGTATCAACCTGCCTGCTGCTGCCGCTCCGGTTGCCAGCTATGTCCCTGTCGTGATCCATGGCGACCTGGCTTTTGTCTCGGGACAGGTCTCGTTTGTTGACGGAAAGCTGCTAACCGGCCGGTTGGGCGAAGATATTTCATTGGAAGATGGCATCAAGGCCGCGCGCGGCTGTGGGTTGATGATCCTGGCCCAGCTCAAGGCGGCGCTCGGTTCGCTCGACCGGGTCGAACGCGTGGTCAAGCTGGGCGGATTCGTCAATTGCACCGCAGACTTCACCGACCAGCCGAAGGTGATCAATGGCGCGTCGGACCTGATGCTCGAAGTGTTCGGCGATGCAGGCAAGCACGCCCGCGCCGCGGTTGGGGTTCCCGCATTGCCGCTGGGTGTCGCGGTCGAAGTCGATGCGGTGGTCGCCATTCGCGGTGACTAGGCGTCCTGTTCCCGGCTGGCTAACGCGATGGGAATATGCCCATCGCGGGCTACATGGTGCCAAAGATGAAGGGGGTGTCCCTGAAAATTCGCTCCAGGGCGCGCGGCTGGCGATCGAGCGGGGCATGGGTATCGAATGCGACATCCAGCGCAGCCGCGACGATTGGCCGATGGTGTTCCACGATTGGGACTTGAAGCGGCTGACCGGGGTCAATGAAGAAACAGAAATGCTCGCAAAGGACGAGCTCAAGCAGATCCGTTACCTCGATAGCGACGAAACGATCGCCGCATTGCCAGATTTGCTCGAACTTGTAGACGGGCGCGTGCCGCTGCTGATCGAAATCA
Organism: Alphaproteobacteria bacterium; assembly: GCA_006226465.1. Taxonomy (GTDB): domain Bacteria; phylum Pseudomonadota; class Alphaproteobacteria; order Sphingomonadales; family Sphingomonadaceae; genus Erythrobacter. The sequence continues at coordinate 2,696 of SBHJ01000204.1, forward strand.
AATCCAAGCGTGGCTATGACGTTGAATGGACCTGCCTATACGTCAGTAGATATCTCGCGGGTTACGGTGGCGAGTGCGCCGTAATGAGCTTCGATCCGCGAGTGGCGCGCTGGTTCCGCAAGCATTCGCCGCAGATCTGCGCAGGACTAGTCATGCGCGAAGACGAACAC
>SBHJ01000013.1 GCA_006226465.1 Alphaproteobacteria bacterium
GGTCGCCCTTGCGGCCCTTCAGGCCGAGGACTAGGTGTCCACCCGATGCCAAATCTCTCCAAAACCGAGTTGCGCAAGAAGCTTCGCGCACTACGTCGCGAGCATGCTACCGGCATTCCCGAAACCGTGCGCGGATTGTTGTTCCGCCATCCGCCTGCGCCGGTGCTGGACATGATCCCAGACAGCGGGACCATAGGTCTGTATAACGCCCTGCCCGAGGAAGCGCCGACAGCAGCCTACGCGGCATTCTTCCACGAACGTGGTCACGCGATTGCCCTGCCGCGATTTTCAAAAGTCGATGCTGCAATGGAGTTTGCACTGCATTCTGTCCCTCACGCCGAAAGCGATCTCGAAATCGGACCATTCGGGATGTTGCAACCAGGTACATCGGCAGATCTGCTCGCTCCTGACGTGCTGTTCGTCCCGCTGGTCGGCTTCACTGAGCGTGGCGACCGGTTGGGCCAAGGCGGTGGTCATTACGACAGATGGCTCGGCCAACACCCCGGGACCATCGCAATTGGCTTAGCGTGGGATTGTCAATTGGTGGACAGCCTGCCCACCGAACCGCATGATCGTAAACTCTCTGCCGTGGTAACACCCACACGATTCTATGGACCCTTCGATGCGTGACAAACCCAGCTTGAGGATACCATTCGGCGTACTTGCCTTGCTTGTCGGCTTGACTGCCTATGGCATTGCCGTGGCCAACTATGTACCCGGTTGGATCGGAAGCTGGCCTGTGTGGGCCCAGACGATCATCTATCTGGTCCTGGGGATTGTCTGGTTATTGCCTCTGCGTCGGTTCCTGATCTGGATGGAGACGGGACGCTGGAGCTAGATAGGAAGCACGAACGGGGGAATGAAATGACGAAAAGGCGAATTTTTAGCGCAATTGCGGTCCTTGTTCTTTTCCTGGGACTGACCCTGACAATTGGCCAACGTTGGATCGGCGATCGCCTGTTCAATCGAGCGGTAGAACGGAACGCCGGGGTGGATGTGACGGCCCAGCTTCCCGATGGCCTCCACGCCTATGTTTGCGGAAGCGGATCACCCATGCCCGACGCCGATCGCGCTGGACCGTGCATTGCCGTGCTGGCCGGCAAACAGGGATTCATTTTCGACGCCGGCTCCGGATCGATCCGCAAACTCGGCCGGATGGGATTCCCGATGAACAGATTGCAGGGTGCATTCTTGACCCACCTTCATTCGGATCACCTCGACGGCCTTGGCGAATTGATGCTTCAGGCCTGGATGGCCGGTGGGCGTTCCACTCCTCTGCCCATCTACGGCCCGCCTGGCACAAATCGCGTCGTCGCGGGATTCATCGAAGCTTACGATATTGATCGGGGATACCGCATCGCGCATCATGGCCCCGAAGTGGCGCGCCCCGGCGGCTTTGGCGGCGAAGCCATGATTATCAACACAACTGGACCTGAGGTGGTCTATCAATCGGGTGGAGTGACAATTCGCGCGATTCCGGTGGATCATTTCCCCGTCGATCATGCCTTCGCCTATCGCGTGGAGTATAGTGGCCGCTCGCTGGTTATCAGCGGCGACACAAAGTACTCCCAGGACCTCTCCAAGTTCGCGAATGGTGCTGACGTGCTGTTCCACGAAGCGCTGAACTCATCGATGGTTGGCAAGATCGGTGAGTCGCTGGAGAAGCGCGGCATCAAGGACGGTGCCAAGATCATGGCCGACATCCCGGATTACCATACTTCACCGGAAGATGCGGCGCGCGTCGCCCAGAGCTCTGGGGTCAAGACGCTGGTGCTTTATCACTTGGTTCCCGCTCCCCCATTGCGCGTGGTGGAACGTGCCTTCATCGGAGATGCGTCTGATCTGTTCGATGGCCAGTTGAAGGTAGCGGAAGACGGCATGTTTGTGAGCCTTCCAGCCAAAAGCCAGACGGTGGAAATCGATCAGCTTCTTTAGGATTGTCCCAAGTGGCGCGAGTGACGGGACTCGAACCCGCGACCCTCGGCGTGACAGGCCGATACTCTAACCAACTGAGCTACACCCGCGCATCTTGCGGCTCTAGCGCCTCTTGGGAGCCGCGCCTCTAAGGGGAGCGGCGATTGGTGTCAATGTGTGTTTCTATCTTTATTCGGTCAACAGTAAAACCGGTGTTTCGATGAGCTTTTTGATCGCCTGCACATAGCTTGCGGCGTCGTGTCCATCCACCACACGATGATCACAACTGATCGAGATATTCATCAGCTTGCGCTTCTCGATCCGCTCGCCGCCCATGCCGTCGGGCACGAACATCGGGCGTTCGACAATCCGGTTGGGACCGATGATCGCGACTTCGGGACGATTGATGACCGGGGTGGTGGCAACGCCACCGAGCGGTCCCAGCGATGTGATGGTCAGCGTTGATCCGGAAAGCTCCTCTGACTTGGCCGATCCGTCTCGCGCTGCAATCGCGAGGCGCTGAATCTCGTTCGCAATCTGCCACAAATTGCGCGCCTGTGCGTCGCGTATCACCGGCACCATCAGTCCGCCATCGGTCTGGGTCGCCATGCCAAGGTGGACCGAACCGTGACGCGTGACAACGTTTGCCTCGTCGTCATAACGCGCGTTGATCATCGGGTAGTCGGGCAGCGCCTTACAGATAGCGGTGATCAGCAGCGGCAGCATGGTCAGCTTGGGCTTTGGTCCGCGATTTGCGTTGAGATCGGCCCTGAGTGCTTCCAGCGCGGTGACATCGCATTCTTCGACATAGGTAAAGTGTGGGATGTGGCGTTTGGCGGCGGCCATGTTCTGCGCGATACGCTTGCGCAGGCCGATTACCTTGATTGCCTCGTCGGCCCGTGCACGACCTGCTGGGGCGAATCCGCCACCGGAATTGTAGGCCAGGAA
>SBHJ01000066.1 GCA_006226465.1 Alphaproteobacteria bacterium
ATGGCCACTTCCTCGTCCCATCGGCTCTTGTCCACCGGGCGGACATTGATACGTTCATTGCGCTTGCCCGACTTGACTATCCGCTGGACCAGCGGCGGGAAATCATGGCTGACGTCGAGGTCGTAGGTCAGGAGGGATTTGGCCTTGGCATAGCCATGGCTTTCGATCCAGCCGCGATAATGTGCCGGGTGATGTCCCATCATGATCATGGGTGCGTGATCCTGGCCGCGCACCAACAGGCCTGGCTCCTCCCAGATCGAGAGCGAAATCGGGCCCAGCGAACGGGTCATGCCCCTGGTACGTAACCATTGTTCAGCAGCATCCAGCAATGCATGCGCGGCGGCTTCGTCCTCGGCGTCGAAATAACCGAAATTGCCGGTGCCCGGGCCAAAGCCCTGATCGGCCGGCATCTCCAATGCAAGTCGGTCGAAATGTGCCGAAATGCGCCCCACGGCCTTGCCTGCGCGCCGGGCAATGAACAATTGCGCCTCGGCATGGCCGAAGAAGGGATTCTTGCCCGGGTCGATCAGTTCGAGCTGTTCGGAGCGCAATTGCGGCACGCTATGCGGCAGTCGATCCGCAAAACTGCGTCCTAGGTCCACAAACTCGGCGCGCCCCTTCTTGCCGGAAACAGGTTCGACAATGATTGTGCTATCGGTCACGCAGCTCTTCCTCACAGTTCTGCCATTGCCCTGTGCGATCATTTTGCGCCAAGTCAAGCGACCCGCTCGATTACTCTGGTAGAGAGGAGTTGTTTGTCCTTACCAACATTTTTGAGGTAAGGGCCGCGTTGAGATTGAGAAATGAACATCGAAAGCACCTTCAAGGCACCGGCGACCCGCGCGCAATTTCAGCATGCCGATGACAAGGACATGCTGCGCGCTGCGCGTGATTTGACCAAGGGCCTGGGCGAAGCTCGCGGCGCAATCTATTGGCCCGACATGCTGATCTCCACTCTGGTCGGCTATGGCACCATGACCGGTGCGATGTTCGTGCAGAATGTGCCGCTGGCTGTTGCGTTGGGTCTGGTTTCCTCTTTGACGCTCTACCGCGCACTGCTGTTCATTCACGAGCTGACCCACATCCATCGCGACGCTTTGCCCGGTTTTCGCTTGGTCTGGAATGTGCTGGTCGGCATTCCGATGTTGATACCCAGCTTCATGTACGAAGAGGTACACACGCTGCATCACAAGCGGACGCAATATGGCACGGCGGAAGATCCCGAATACCTGCCGCTGGCGCTGATGAAGCCATGGAGCCTCCCGCTGTTCGTGCTGATTGCGATCCTGGCACCGATCGGGCTGATTTTCCGGTTCGCCGTGCTGGTGCCGCTCGGTGCGATAATCCCGCCGCTGCGCAGGCTGCTATGGGAACGTGCCTCTGCGTTGATGATCAACCCGGTCTATCGTCGTCGCCCACCCGAAGGCGTGATGAAATCGCGTGTGTTCTGGCAGGAATTGGGTGGGTTCATCTGGTCATGGATCGTCATCGCCAGCCCCTTCGTCATCGGTTGGAGAGCGGTCTTGATCGCGCTGGCAATCGTCTCTCTGGTAGCCCTGCTCAACCAGCTGCGGACACTGGTGGCGCACCTGTGGGAGAACGAGGGCGAGCCGATGACGGTGACTGCGCAATTCCTCGACAGCGTCAACGTGCCGCCGCCCGGTATCGCGGCAGAGCTGTGGGCGCCGGTAGGCTTGCGCTACCACGCGCTGCACCACTTGATGCCTTCCATGCCCTATCACGACCTGCCCGAGGCCCATCGCAGGCTGAAGCGCGAGCTAGGCCAGGATTCGACCTATGATGGGGCAAACCATCCCGGCATGCTGGTGCTGGTCGCGCGGATTGCAAAGAGCACGATGGGCGGTCGCGCAGGACACTGAATTCTGGCGGTTATTCCTCGGTTCGGACCAGAACTGTCTCGCCGATCAGCACGAACAGCAGGAACGGCGCCCAGGCAGCGAGGAAGGGCGGGTAACCGCCGAAATTGCCCATGGCGAGAGCGGCATTGTCGACCACGAAATAGGCAAACCCCAGCGCCATACCGACGATCGCGCGCAGGAACAGCTGGCCTGATCGCGCGAGGCCGAATGCGGCGATTGATCCGAGCAAAGGCATCAGCAGCGCAGATAGTGGTGCGGATAGCTTGTGCCACCATTTGGCGCGCAGCTCGGAAGTACGCCTGCCAACCGCTTCATAGGCAGCGATTGAATCCGACAGTTCCCAGAAGGGTTCGGTGTCGGCATCGACCGTCTCGAGCTCGATCTGGTCCGGCGTAAGATCGCGTCCAACCAACAGCGGGCCGGGATTGTCGGTTACGGCAGTGGCGATGTCGAAGCGCACCGTATCGGTCAGGCGCCATCCGGGATTGGAGTAAGTTGCGCTGGGAGCTCGCACTTCCTGACGGATCATCCCACCGTCCGCGCGTTCGTACCAAGTAACGTTCTCCATCGATATCTGGTCGCCCGATCCAGTGATCGTAGCCGCGGTCAGCACGTTGCGACCGTCGGTAAGATAGACATTGCTGCGCACCGACGAATGGGCCGGCGCGGCACCCCATTCTACCGCTTCCCATGCCTTGAGCGTGGCGGTGGCGCGAGTCACGACACGTTCGTTGAAACCAAAGCTGACCACAGCGACCAGCCCGGCAGTCAGCAACAGCGGGGCCAGGACCTGGTGCGCCGAAAGACCGGCGGCCTTCATCGCGATCACCTCGCTGTTTTGGTTCAGCGCTACCAGCGTGATCAGCGTGGCGAGCAGCACCGAATAGGGCAGGAAACTCTGGATCAGTTGCGGCACGCGCAGGCTGGCATATCTGAGCAGTTCCGCCTGGCCATTGCCGGGCGCAGCCAGAATGTCGCCGGTCTTGGAAAGCAGGTCGAGCATCATCAGCACCAACACCAGCATCACCAGAACGGCAAGGATCCGCACGAAGAACAATCGCGCGAGATAGAAGGTCAGGGTCTTCGAAGGGAAGAATTCCAGCTGCACCGCTAGTCGATCCTATTCTGCCGGGGCCGGTTCGAGAACGGCCAACTGGCGCGGTCGCCTGCGCCGGAACAGCTTGCGCATCCGTTTCGACAATTTGGCAGACCAGCTTTCCAAGGCACCTATCGCCTGTCCGCCTGGGACATAGGCGACCCGGTAGTACATCCACAGGATCAGCGCGGCGAACAGGACGAACGGCCCCCACAGCGCCAGGATCGGATCGACCCGCCCCAACGCGGCCACGTCCTCCCCGTATTGGTTCACCTTGTGATAGGCGACGACCATGATGATCGAAACAAACACGCCAAGTGCGCTGGTCGATCGTTTGGGGGGGATCGCCAGCGCCACCGCGAGCAGCGGCATCAGCAACATCATGACCACTTCGACCATGCGGAAATTGAAGCTGGCCTGGCTGGCGTCGCGCTTGGTTTCGGGGGCCTTGTTGCTCCAGCCGATCCGCAGCAATTCGGGCAGGATATATTCGCGTTCGGCATCGCCACGGGCACGGAATTCCTCGATCTTGGGCAGATCGATGGGCAAATCATGGCGGCTGAAGCTGAGGACCCGCGGAGTCTTGTTGCCGGTTTCCTGAACGATTGTACCATTGGTCAGTCGCAGGATGATCGTATCGGGGCTATCGCTGGTGGCAAGGAACGCGCCTTCCGCTGCGCTGATCGAGAGCACTTGTCCCTTGTCGTTGGATACCCGGGCGAAGATGCCCTTGAGCTGGCGTCCTTCGTCTTCGCTTTCCTCGATCCGTAAGGCCATGCGATCTTTCAGCGTTGTGAATTCGCCGATCTTGATTGAGGCGCCCAGGGCACCCGATCGCAGCTCGTATTCCAGCTGTTCGTAATAATAGCGGCTGATTGGCTGGATATAGAACACCAGCGCGACGTTCACGGCCACCAGCACCAGCGTGATCATATAGGGTACGCGCAGCAGGCGATTATAGCTGAGGCCGACGGCGCGCATCACATCGAGCTCGCTCGATGTGGCAAGTTTGCGAAAGGCGAGCAGGACGCCAAGCAGCAGGCCGAGCGGGATCGCAAGGCTGGCGTATTCGGGGATCAGTGCGCCCAGCATCTTGAACACCACGGCGACCGGCCCGCCCTCTACCGCGACGAAATCGAACAGTCGGGTCATCTTTTCGATCAGCAACAGCGATGCCGCCAGCGCAAACACGCCGAGCATCGGAAAAAAAACGAGCCGAAAGATATAGCGATCGGTGGCTGGAAGGTTCTTCAGCAATTAGCGAGGCCGTATGCTTGGTGGATCAATTGCCCAGCTCTAGCGCGATTTCACGCCAAGGTCATGCCCGCATCTGCAATCGAGTGACGATTATTGTTGGCGCCGACTACGGTTAGGCCTTTTCGAGCGTGCATTGCAGGGGGTGCTGGTTCTGCCGCGCGAAGTCCATTACCTGGTTCACCTTGGTCTCGGCCAGTTCGTATGGGAAAATGCCACAAACCCCCACGCCGCGCTGGTGGACATGCAGCATCACGCGCGTCGCCTGTTCCAGGTCCATCGCGAAAAAGCGTTTCAGGACCATCACCACGAATTCCATCGGGGTGTAGTCGTCGTTAAGCATCAGCACCTTGTACTGGCTGGGCTTTTTGGGGCGGGTCTTGGTCTTGGTCGCGACGCCGACTTGGTGATCCGTATCCGGATCCCCGTCGCGATCGCCAGCCATACTGAACGGCGCGCGCATCATGGTCACGGTTCGAGGATCGATTATGTTCATCACATGTCGCATTATCGTATCGATCGGCATGACTGCAAGATGCTGAAACCGAGTTAATTCGAGGTAATCGATTGGATTGAGTGTTGGTGGAGCAACAAATGTTAAGAGCCGGACGGACCCTGGGGTCCATCCGGCTCTTGTCTACGGACCGGCTTGGGAGGGGGGAGGTGCCGGCCTCGCTTGACTTGTTGCGCTAAGGCTTAGGCGGCCTTGCGAACCTTTTCAGCAGCCAGGCTGACGCGGCTCGAAATCGGCGCGAAAGCGTCGTTGTAGAGCTTCACAAGGGCTTCGCTGCGCTTCGAGCCGAAGGAAACGGCGGCGTCGAAGTTGCGGCGAGCCAGTTCGCCCTGCAGCTGCATGAATTCAGTCGGGGTCTTAACCGCAACCAGCTTCTTCACGTCAGCAGTAACGGTCTCCAGCGCGGTCTTGCCGGTTTCGATGTCTGCGCGGGCCAGTTCCTGGGCGCCGGCGAAGAAGATCTTGCCCGACTCGACCAGGGCTTCAACATTGCCCTTGGTGAATTCGGTTGCCTCGGTGGCGTATTCGCCGGTCTTGGCATAGGCGTTCTTGACGCGAGCCTGGACGTCGGCAGCGGCTTCCTTGGCGGTCTTGGCGAAATCGGTGTTCTTGGCAGTGGCCATGATCTTGTCCTTCAGTTGGATAGCGGGATTGGTTGTCTTTGCAGCGGTAGCCTTCTTGGCGGCGGGCTTCTTCGCGGCGACTTTCTTTGCAGCAGCCTTCTTGGCTACGGTCTTCTTCGGAGCGGCCTTGGCGACAACCTTCTTGGCAAGTGCCTTCTTCGCTACGACTTTCTTTGCGGGAGCCTTTGCAGCCTTGGGCGCAGCGGCTTCGGTCACGGTCTCGACCTTCTTGGCAGCAGCTTCGGCATAGGCCTGGGCAGCGGCTGCATCGATCTTGGCCGTGGAATTCAGTGTGGTGGCGGTATCAGCCATGGGAACCTCGCTTATGTTGCACTGCACAAAATAAGCATTGCAACTGCGAAGTCAAGCATTTTTTGTGCAGTGCACAAAAATCTAATTCCAGAAAAAATTGAATATCTTATCTGGTTTTCACATAGCTTCCCGGGGCATCTTCGACAACGGAATCGCCCTTTCCTCCCGGTTTGCGCAGGCCCTTGGCAGGCACTTTCTTGCTGTCCTGGCCTTCCAACCAGTGGAGCCAGTGCGGCCACCAGCTTCCCGGATGCTCGACCGCGCCTTCGACGAATTCCTTGAGCGATCCAGCTTCGCTGTCACCGGTCCAATATTGATATTTGTTGGCTGCGGGCGGATTGACCACCCCGGCAATATGGCCCGATCCCGCCAGCAGGAAGGTGATTGGCCCCTTGAAGTGCAGTGTGGCGCGCCAAACGCTTTCTGCTGGGGCAATGTGATCTTCCTTGCCCGCCTGGATGTAGCACGGCGTTTCGACCCGGGTCAGGTCGATCGGCGTGCCGTCGGCGCTAAGTGCATCGGGAACCACCAGCTTGTTGTCGCGATAAAGGTCACGCAGATAATCACCGTGCCATTTTGACGGGAGGTTGGTGACGTCGCCGTTCCAGTGCAGCAAGTCGAAGGCCGGATAGTCCTCGCCCAACAGGTAATTGTTGACGACATAGTTCCAGATCAGGTCCTTGCCGCGCAGCGAATTGAAGGTTGCCGCAAGATAGCGGCCATCGAGATAGCCATCCTTCGACAATGCGCCGATCATTTCGAGCTGGCCGTCGTCGATGAAATGCTTGAGCTCCCCGCTCTTCTCGAAATCGACCTGCGCGGTGAAGAAAGTCGCGCTCTTGACCTTGCCGGCTTCGCCGCGCCGGGCGAGCACCGCCAGCGTTGCAGCCAACGTAGTCCCCGCCACGCAATAGCCGATCGTATGGGTACTGGGGACTTTCAGCCGGTTGCAGACATGGTCGATCGCCTCGATCTGGGCGCGGATATAGTCGTCCCACACCACATCCTTCATGCTGGCATCGGCCGATTTCCAGCTGACCACAAACACGGTGATGCCCTGGTCCACCGCCCATTTGATGAAGCTCTTCTTGGGGGTCAGGTCGAGGATGTAGAAGCGATTGATCCAGGGCGGGAAGATCACCAGCGGAATTTCCAGCACCTCGTCGGTCGCCGGGCTGTACTGGATCAACTGGAACATCGGCGTTTCGAGAATCACCTTGCCCGGTGTCGCCGCAAGATTTTCTCCCAGCGTGAACGCATCCGAATCAGTGTGGGTCAGTTGGCCTCGCCTCAGGTCGTTGATCAGGTGCTGCATGCCACGCACCAGGTTCTGGCCTTTGGTTTCCATGGTGCGTTTGAGCACGACCGGGTTGGTGAGTAGGAAATTGTCCGGGCTCATCGCTTCGACCAGCGAATTCACCGCGAATTCGAGCTGCTGGCGCTTTGACTTGTCGATTCCTTCGACCTCTTGCACGGCGCGCGTGAAATATTCCGCCAGCATGAGATAGGTCTGATGCAGCAAGGCGAACGCCGGGTTCTCTCTCCACGCGGGATCGGCGAAGCGACGATCCTTGCGGGGCAGGTCGTTCGTGTCTGCTTCATCCCCGCTGGCGAACCGAGCAAAGGCACTTTGCCACACGGCCATGGCGTCGCCGGCGAATTTCTGCGCGGCTTCGGCCGGGAAGGTGGGCACCTGCTTGGCGAGGCTCTGAGTCATCAGCATCAGTTGGGCCGGATCGAAGGCGCTTGTCTTGCCTGCGGCCTCCTTGGCCTTCTCTGCGGCGAAATCGAGCCACATGGACTGGAGCTCGGTTGCAGCACCTGCCCATTCTTCTAAATCTTCGGGCTTGAATTTATTCCCTCCCACTGCCCCCTGGGCCAGGCCAGCCAGTCCTTCAGGCGTGACCATGCGAACCATCTCGCGCATGGCTTCGCCCTGCATGTCAAAGAATGCGCGAAAGGGCTCAGCCTGTTTGGTCCAGCTGTCGAAGGGATTATCCGCCATAGCTTTACGGTCTCTTGCCTTGGGTCGGTGTTCAAATCTGCATTGTTGCAGGCGATAGCGAAACTCCCCTTCCTATGCACCCGATATATGCGTAACTTTGCGGCGCATGTTCGCGCATGGCCGGACAGGTTAGCCAAACGAAGGAAACCATGGATACCGAATTTTACCGCATGAAGCGCCTGCCGCCCTATGTCATCGCCGAAGTTAATGCGATGCGGCACGCGGCGCGTCTGGCGGGCGAAGACATTATCGATCTGGGAATGGGCAATCCCGATTTGCCGCCCCCGCAGCATGTGATCGATAAATTGTGCGAAGTGGCGATGAAGCCCGACGCGCATGGCTATTCGCAGTCAAAGGGCATTCCCGGCCTGCGCCGCGCCCAGGCGAATTATTACGGCCGCCGCTTCGGCGTCGAGCTCGATCCCGAAACCGAAGTGGTTGTGACGATGGGTTCGAAGGAGGGGCTGGCGAGCCTCGCAACGGCAATCACTGCGCCTGGTGACGTGGTGCTGGCACCTAATCCGTCTTATCCGATCCACACTTTCGGTTTCATCATCGCCGGAGCGACGATCCGCAGCGTTCCGACCACGCCGGACGATCACTATTTCGAATCGCTGGAGCGGGCGATGGCGTTCACGGTGCCGCGGCCCAGTGTGCTGGTCGTAAACTATCCGTCGAATCCGACAGCCGAGGTGGTCGATCTCGCATTTTACGAACGGCTGGTCGCCTGGGCGAAGGAGAACAAGGTCTGGATCCTGTCAGACCTCGCCTATTCTGAGCTCTATTTCGATGGCAACCCGACCCCTTCGATTATGCAGGTCAAGGGTGCAAAGGACGTCGCGATTGAATTCACAAGCATGTCCAAGACTTATTCAATGGCCGGTTGGCGCATGGGCTTTGCCGTGGGCAACAGACAGCTGATCGCAGCCATGACGCGGGTGAAAAGCTATCTCGATTACGGAGCTTTCACTCCAATCCAGGCGGCCGCCTGCGCGGCGCTCAACGGACCGCAGGATATCGTCGAGCGCAATCGCGAACTCTACAACAAGCGGCGCGATGTCATGGTCGAATCCTTTGGTCGTGCTGGCTGGGAAATTCCTCCACCCAAGGCCTCGATGTTCGCATGGGCTCCGCTCCCGCCTGCACTCAGGGACATGGGCAGTCTCGAATTCTCGAAACAATTGCTTACCCATGCCAAGGTCGCAGTGGCACCGGGCGTGGGATATGGTGAGGATGGAGAAGGATTCGTCCGAATTGCCATGGTGGAGAATGAGCAGCGCCTGCGCCAGGCGGCCCGCAATATTAAGCGATATCTTGCTTCGATGGGCGTAAACAGCTCAGCCGCTTGAAATAAATGTTTGAATATCAGAGATAGTATCGGAGAAAGCCGATAAAGCGTCCCTGTCCGATCCAAATGTGATAGGGCTGCTTGGCGTGATGTTTGAAGGGGAAGCCAGGATGACCGCGGCGGCCACCCGGTTGCTGACTGAACGTCAGCAGGCCGTGATGGAATTGATTGATCGGCGGGTGCCGATAAAGGTGATCGCCCAGGATCTGGGCGTATCCGAAACCCGGATCAATCAGCATATCCGCGCGCTCAAAGATATCTATCGTGCCGAGAGCCTCAACGAGCTTGTCGAAATCCATCGGGCAGCCAGCGGTTTCAATGCATTGGACGGCAATCAGCCGGGCGCAACCGGCTTTTCGATTCTCGAGGCCCGGGATTCGGCCAGCGACTCGCTTATCCGGTCCGATCCGAGGAAAGTCGAAGCGCAAGGTGCCGCCAAGCCGGGTGGCCGCAGTCCTATTCGCATCACGGCCCTGCTGGCATCTATCGGTGCCCTGGGTGCCGCGGCTCTCGTCGTTTTGGCTCTCTACCGATAGGCTTGAATCTTTCCGTTCCAACGGCGCGCATTCTACCCCAGAAAATTCCCGCGGTTGCGCCCGCTTAGAATTCAGTTTCAATCGGTCACTTGATAATTTTACCAAACAATGCCTATTCCTTGCGGACAGGGGAGCACATATGAGCGTTTCGACTGCCCAGCGTCTTTGGCTTGAAGGCGAGTCTCTGATCCCGCGATTTCGTGAAGCGGGGGATCTGACGCTTGATCTGGTGCATCGCGATGGACGTGTTGACGATCGCTGGCTGGGCCTGCACCCGCGCGAGTTCGAACTATTGTGGCGCCTCGCCGAAGAAATCGGCCAACCCGTGACGCGCAAGCAATTGCTTGTGGAGGTCTGGCGCATCAATCACGAGCCGCACACCAACAGTGTGGCGGTGCATGTCGCCCGCGTACGATCGAAACTCCAGTGCTTCGGACTTGCCCATATGTTGGTGACGCATCCGGAAGGGGGCTATCTGCTAGATGCTCCTCCGGGACCCAGCTCGTTCCAATTTAGTCGAGCGATCTAGCTGGACAGCTAGCACGTCTTGTTCCACCTTGCAGCCAGTTCAAGGAGGATCCCAAGACCATGACAATGCAGCCCAATGACCGTGTATCGATAGCGCTCGGAGAAGACGGCGTTGCGCAGGTCAGGTTGACGCGCGGCGACAAGATGAATGCGCTGGATCCCGAAATGTTCGATCGGATCGTCGAAGCTGGGCACGCGCTGCACAAGATGAAGGGCGTGCGGGTCGTGGTTCTGTCTGGAGAAGGTCGGGCGTTCTGTGCGGGACTCGATCTTGGCAATTTCGCGCGCAAGCCCAACCCCGACGAGCCCGATCTGACCGAACGAACGCACGGCAATGCCAACCGCGCCCAACAGGCCGCGATGACCTGGCGCAAGCTGCCCGTGCCGGTGATCGCGGCGGTCCATGGCGTTTGCTTCGGCGGCGGCCTGCAGATTGCCAGCGGGGCTGACATTCGTATCGTCCATCCCGAAACGCGCATGTCTATCATGGAGATGCGCTGGGGCCTTGTGCCGGACATGGGCGGCTATGCCCTGTGGCGCGGCCTGGTGCGCGACGATGTGTTGCGCGAGCTGGTCTACACCAATCGCGAATTCACCGGGGCGGAAGCCAAGGAGATCGGTCTGGCAACGCATGTCGATGATAATCCGCATGCCCGCGCAACCGCCATTGCGGCCGAGATCGCCAATCGCAACCCGCATGCAATTCGCGCGGCCAAACGGCTTCACGCGGGGATGATCGACCGCGAGACAGACGCCATCCTGCTGGAAGAAAGCATCGAGCAGCATGCGATCATGCGCTCGAAGAACCAGGTTGAGGCGGTGATGGCGGGGATGGACAAGCGCAAGCCGGAATTCGACGACGTCTAAGTCGTCAAAGCCGGCTCAGCCAAAGATTGCGACCGATTGCAGGCCGCTGGCCGCCTGTACGCCATCGGTATTCCACATGCTCAGCCGCTCGCTTGAGTAGCCATGATCGGCACCGTCGCTGCGCGTCTCGCCCAGCCACCAGCCATCGCGGGTCGTGGGTGCGGGATCGAGCAGGTTGATCGACCAGTTGATCGAGCTGATCGGGCCGCGCCGTTGCAGAGTGCGCATGGCGCCGGGCGGCATTGTGTCGCCCAGCAGGATGATCGTGCTGATCGGGTCGAGTACGTTGCGCTCCTTGAGCCGGAACCAACGCCTGACGATTGGTTCGCCCGGGCCGCTTACGTCCTGCGCCTTGCGCATCTCGTAATTGTGGGACAGGAAAGTGAGGCTCTTGCCCAGGTCCATCTCTTCATAGCTTTCCGGCGGTCCAGGCATGGGCTGTGGGGGAGATCCGGGGTAAAGGGCGTTCGGCTCGCGCTCTGTCCCGAACAGCATGAATGCGGTCAAGGCCAGCCCGCCGTCGCAATGTATTTCACTGCGCACCTGGATCACGTTGCGTCCTTGGCGCATGATTTGCGCGGTCAGCTCGACCTCTTCACTCACCGGGGCGACAAAACCGATTTGTGCTGCGCGCAGCGGTGGTAGATCGGGAAAAGCGCGGATTGCATGGGTATAGGCGATCAGCGCTGTCGCTCCGCCATACATGGTCCGGCCCTGGCGCCAGCTTGAGGCAGCCGACAAGGAAACAGCTCCGGATTTTCCGGTAATCGGTTCGATCAATTCCGAAACGCTCATGCCCGTTTCCATAGGGCCTGTTCGCTTCCCGTCCAGACTGACGTAACGGAAAGCGCATCAAGTCGATTGCCATCGTGCGGGCCATTCGCTAGGGGGCCGCTTCCTGCTCGAAAGGGCGGGGCGAGGCCCGATGGCGGAGTGGTTACGCAGAGGACTGCAAATCCTTGCACGCCGGTTCGATTCCGGCTCGGGCCTCCACCTCTTCCGGCCTATCTTGGCGTTGCGGTTGGGCTGCAGCGCGATTATGGGCCGGGTGAGAGTGCCGCTTTAGCTCAGTTGGTAGAGCACATCATTCGTAATGATGGGGCCACTGGTTCGAGTCCAGTAAGCGGCACCACTCCCTTTCCTGTTTTATATCAATTAATTATGCTTGCTTCGATGAAGCCGTTTTCCCGCGACATTTCGGCCGGTTATCGCGCATGGCAAGTATGATCGTGTCCCCTGAGACCCAATTGGCTCCGCATCTTGGGCGGGATATGCGCGGACTTCTCTAACCCTCGAAAACCGAGCCACCAGTTGCAGATGCATTTTTGGGGTTTGAGCTTCAGGAAAGCCCGAGAAAATCGCGCTGTTCGGACCACTTGAGCGGTAGCTCAGCTGCGCGAAGCAGGCGCCGTCCGGTGAGACCTGCCGGTTGCCGGCCTTCGACAATTGCAGAGATGATGTCAGGTGCGAGCCAGCTGATTCTCAATAGCTGCCAGAGGTATCGCTTGCTGTAGCTGGATATGGCTGGATCATCGGTGCCTTTGAGAATCATGCGTTGAGCTGCCATCGCCTGCGCAACCAACCTCATCAGGGTTGGGTCAGGGTCGGCACCTGAGGTGTGACCTTCAGGCGGAAGAGCCAGTTTCATCTCCTTGCCGTGTCTGACCAAAAGGGCGGGAAGTGACATGGCGACCTTTTTGCCGTCTTCCTTGTCCATGATCAGGCTGAGAGCATCGCTGTCCAGTTTGAACCGGGCATCGTAATCAAGAAACACCTTTCGTTGTTCGAGGATGGTTTGATCAGCAAGTCTGTCGGCAAGATCTCGTCGAATGATGATGTTATCGGCTTCGCCTGCGACATCGCGCTTGAGCCATTGCTGGAAGATGCGAATGGCTGCTCGCTCGAGATCTCCTGCGGGAACGCGCCAGGGCGCTCCGGTATCTTCACCAGGTTCGAAGCGCGTTGCGTAATAACGATATCGCTTGTTGGCTCGTGATGTATGCTCCGGTGTCATCGGGCGTCCGTCAGGATCGGCGAGAAGTGATGTGAGCAGGCTCGGGTTGCTTGCCCTTCGTCCAAGTTTCCACTCCTGTCCGTTGTCCTTGAGGATCTCCTGAACCCGCTCGAACTGCTCGATCGAGATGATGGCATCGTGTTCGCCATCATAGATGTTGTCGTTGTGCTTTACGCGGCCAGTGTAGAGTGGGTTCTTGAGAAAGGCTCCGAGCATGCCTTTCCCGAATGGAATGCCGCCAACGACCTTGCCGGTCTTGTAAGTCCGCTGCTTGGTTCGCACACCTTCTCGCGCCAGTTCCGTGACAAGCCGTGGCATTGATCTCAGCTCGCAATAGCGATCGAAGATCATCCGCACAGTGGTTGCTTCATCAGGTTCGATCAGCAGCTTTCGATCTTCGAGCCGGTAACCCAATGGAATGGGTCCGCCCATCCACATGCCCTTCTGCTTCGAGGCCGCGATTTTGTCCCTGATCCGTTCACCTGTCACTTCGCGCTCGAACTGGGCAAAGGACAACAGGACATTGAGCGTCAAGCGCCCCATCGAATTGGTCGTATTGAAGGCCTGCGTCACGCTGACGAACGACGCTTCATGCTCATCGAGGATCTCGACGATCTTGGCGAAGTCGGCGAGGCTGCGGGTCAGGCGATCAACCTTGTAAACGACGATGATATCGATCTTGGAACTCCTCACATCGGAGAGAAGTTGCCGGAGGCCAGGGCGGTCCAGCGTTCCGCCGGACCAGCCACCATCGTCATAATGCTCTCTGACCTGCTCCCATCCTTCTGCTGCCTGGCTCAGGATATAGGCCGCACAAGCTTCGCGCTGCGCATCAAGGCTGTTGAAGTCCTGTTCAAGCCCCTCTTCGGTGGACTTGCGCGTATAGATCGCGCATCGCTTCTTCTCAGCCATTGGAATGAGTCCGCCGTCGCGATGTTGTTTGCTTCCTCAATCCAAAGAAGCGCGGACCAGACCAATGTGCACCAGTTATTGCCCTCGCGATTTGCGACAGGCTCTCGTAGCGGCGCCCAGCATGTTCGAACCCATCATCGAGCACAAGCACGTGATAAGTCTTGCCATGCCATTCGCGAACAAGGCGTGTTCCGGGCTTGATCGAGATATAGCGGTCCGAACTTACCGCACCCCCTTGCTCAAGTTGCCGGCTTGCCTTGTCGATCGCTTTCCGTGTCGATGTCGTGAGCCCACCATGGACCCTGGCCTGTAACTTCCATGCCAATCCGCGGCGCAGCAAATCGGGCCCGATGTCCGGCGCTGGCTTCCTGTATTGGCCACGCCATGCCGCCCGCAGTTCCGGAGGGGACATTGCGGGCAATTCATCCAGGCTCAAACCAGTCATGGCTGCAGCTCGATTTCGGCCTTGTAGGCAACGTCGCCATTTGGCCGCGCTTCCTTTGTCAGCGCAATGCCTTGCTTGCGAACACCGCTCAGGAAGGCGCGGCAGCTATGCGGCTTCCAGCTAGTAGCCTTTCCGATCTCGGCGAGGGTCGCGCCTTGCCGCCGCCGCAACATCCGGTGAATCGCTGCAGACTTGGAGCGGGTCTTGCGACTTTTGGGTTGGGTCATTGTGGGTCTCCTGTGCCGGCCAGGAAATCTGGCCTTGCACTGACCCGAGCCGCTGAACCTCCAAGTCCAAGCGGCAAAACTGTTCGACACCGCAATGCTCAGATTGCAGAGGTAGTCCAGTCAAAATGTCCGCTTTGCGCCC
>SBHJ01000012.1 GCA_006226465.1 Alphaproteobacteria bacterium
GGCGCGCCGGCTGACCGCCTGATTGCAGATTATTTCCGGGCACGGCGCTATGCTGGCAGCAAGGATCGCCGCGCGGTGCGCGAGCTGGTCTATGCTGCAATCCGCGCTTGTGGAGAGGTTCCTGCGAACGGGCGCGCCTGCATGCTGCAACTGGCACAGGGAGATGCTCTGTTGCTGGACCAGTTTGACGGATCGACCCATGGGCCTGCGCACCTTCGCGAAGGTGAGCAGGCGGCCGAAGCGGGATTTGCGCCAGATTGGCTGGAAGAACTGCTCGCTAAAGCTGGGCTGGATAAGGCAGAACTGGCGGTGCTGCAGGACCGCGCGCCGCTCGACATTCGCGTCAACACGCTCAAAGCGGACCGTGCGACGATTGAACTACCCGAAGCGGGGGAGGTGCTCGCTGCACCGCAGGCGCTGCGTTTCGATAGCGGCACGCAGATCGAGCAATGGGAAGCCTTTCGCGAAGGGCAGATCGAGGTGCAGGATCATGGCAGCCAACTGGTGTGCCTTGCCGCCGGTGCCCAGCCGGGTGAAACCGTGATCGACCTTTGCGCTGGGGCGGGGGGCAAGGCGCTGTCGCTGGCCGCGCAAATGCAGAACCAGGGCCGCTTGTTGGCGTGTGATGTTGACAAACGGCGCCTTGGAAACCTGCCGCCACGTGCAGCCCGGGCAGGTGCAGGCTTGATCGAAACCCTGCTGCTCAACCCCGGGCAGGAGCTGGCGATGCTGGGCGATTGGGCCGGACAGGCGGATTTGGTGCTGGTTGATGCGCCATGTTCGGGCACTGGCACCTGGCGTCGCAAACCCGAGGCCAAGTGGCGGCTCACGCCCGAACGGCTCGCCCGCTTTGCGCAGACCCAGGATCACTTGCTCGATATCGCGGCGCGGCTTGTCAAACCGGGCGGCAGGCTGGCCTTTGTCACCTGCTCGCTGCTCGATGAAGAAGGAACAGACCGGATCGAGGGATTCCTTGCACGCCAGTCCGGCTGGATTAACCGTGAAATCGCGCTTCCCGCAGGGCGGGCGCACGGGAAAGGATACCGCCTAACTCCGTTCCATGACGGCACGGACGGGTTTTTTGTCGCCATGCTGGGTTCACCTTGTTAGGCATAGGCATTATGGCTGAGCCTTCACTTTCTGGACTGGCTGCCTTCAAGGAGTCGCTTATGCGTTTCGCGCCCGCCGCCGCTGCTCTTTCTTTGTTCGTTGCGCTGACTTCAAGCGTGGGGAGTGCGGATGACCGTTCGGCTGATCCGCGCGCGGCCATGCTGATCGCGGAGGGACGCGCTGCGCTTGCAGCAGACAAGCCGAGTGATGCGATCGATGCGTTCGAATCCGCCTTTGCGATCGATCCCGCCTATACACCGGTGCTGCTCGAACTGGCAGAAGCCGCCCGCAAGGAAGGGCTGCAGGGCAAGGCGATCGCCTATTATCGCGAGGCTTTGGCGCGCGATCCGGGCAATCTTGCCGCAATCTCGGGTGAGGGTGAGGCCATGCTTGAGAAAGGCGCGGTGGCCAAGGCACAGCGCAATCTCGCCAAGCTGCAGAGCATGTGCGGCAATTCCTGTCCTGAAACGATGGAGTTGCAACGCGCGCTAAGCCGCGATCCGATGCCGCGCATGGCGGCAGAGAGTGTCAAGAGCGGGCCAGTCGGAAACAACTGACCTACATATTCGCTGGCTCAGATCAGCTCGCGAAATTCTTCCAGAACCGCGCGATAAACCCTTTTCTTGAAAGGAATTATCAGGTCTGGAAGAGTCTCGGGATCGACCCACTTCCAGTCGCAGAACTCGGGCGGATTGTGCGCGGCCAGATCGATGTCGGCATCCATCCCGCCAAACCGCATCAGGAACCAGACCTGCTCTTGGCCGCGATATCTACCGCCCCAAAGCGTGCCGATAAGTTCACTGGGCAAATCGTAACGGATCGGTTCGCGGCTGCGTCCGATAATCGCCGCGTGGTGCGCCAAGACTCCTGTTTCCTCGGCCAGCTCGCGCATCACGGCGCTTTCCAGGTCTTCTCCACTGTCCACGCCGCCTTGTGGCATCTGCCACCAATCGCCTTCCTTGGTGTCGATCCTTTTTCCGACAAAGGCATGGCCGTGGTTGTTGACCAGCATCACGCCCACGCAGGGGCGATAGGCGCTTGGCAATTCGGAATTGCTCACGCGGCGGCCCCCAGCATCAGCCTCATGGCCGCGAAGACGCGTTCCAGATCGGCCTGATAGCTGGGCACGACCTGTCGCAGATTGGTGAAGCAATGCGTGGCGCCCTTCATTTCCAGGAAGATGTGATCGACCCCGGCCTGTGCCAGCGCCGCAGCGTAATCGCGGCCCGAATCGCGAATCGGATCGAGGCTGGCGGTCACAACCACGGTTGGCGGCGTGCCTGCATGATTGGCCAGGATCGGCATGGCGCGCGGATCGTTGCGATCTGGCTGATAGTTGGCGTCGAAATAGAGGATCGTTTCCTTGGTCAGGATGTAGCCTTCGGCAAGCTCATCAAGGCTGCCTGAACCGAAGGTGTCGTTGGCAAGCGGAAAGATTGGTACCTGCAGGATAACCGGGGCCTGTGCTGGCTCAGCGGTGAGCTGCTGGGTTACTACAATCGCCGCGTTGCCGCCCGCGCTGTCACCGAAGTTGATGATACCGGAGATCTCGCGGCCAAGCGTTTCAGGGGACGAGGCGACCCACCGTGTAGCTACCTCGCAATCATCTACCGCTGCGGGAAAGGGATGTTCGGGCGCCAGGCGATAATCGACCGCCACTACTGGCAGGTCCATCTGGTAGGCAATTTCGGTGCAAAGGTTGTGGTGCGTGTCGAGATT